>JAQVLH010000029.1 GCA_028704265.1 Candidatus Nanoarchaeia archaeon | reverse complement strand
AATTTGCTGCTATCCGAAGGGTTTAATCCTGAAAGCATTGAAGTAAAATGTTGAATGAAAAAAACCTGCAAAGCCATGAATTAATAGGGCTTAGCGCAAAGGTAAAAAAAATAAAAGGGCTTATAGTTGATGAGTCAAAAAATACGATAACGATATGGGATAAAAAAAAGGAGATAATAATACCAAAAAAAAATAATGAATTCGAAATAAATGTAGAAAAAAAAATCATAATTATTAATGGCGAGAGTATAGCTCAACGGCCATATGATAGGTTAAAAAAAAAAAACAAGGTGAAAAATAAATGGTAAAAAAAGTTGGATTAAAGGGAATAACAGTACCAGAGTATGACTGTAAAGATAGGAATTGTCCTTTTCATGGAGATTTAAGATTAAGAGGAAGAATGTTTAAAGGTATTGTAAAAAGCGCTAAGATGGAAAAAGGAGTAGTTATTGAATTTGATAAATTATACAAGATTGCAAAATATGAAAGATTTGCAAATAAAAAGACTAAATTAACAGCTCATAATCCTGATTGCATTAAAGCAAAAGAAGGAGACTTAGTTACAGTTATGGAAACTAGGCCAATATCAAAGACTAAATCATTTGTTGTTATTAAAAAAGAAGCAGGAACTCATAAAGTAATTATTAACGAGGATAAAAATAAAGAAGTAAAAGTTGAAAAAAAGGTAAAAAAGGCTGAGAAAAAATGAAAGCAGTAAAAGCAAGACTTACAAATGCATTTGATATAGGAGCAAGATTAAATGTTGCTGATAATAGCGGTGCAAAAATAGCTGAGATATTGGCAGTAAAATTAGGAAAAGCAGTTAAAAGAAAAAGGCAAGGCTCAGGAGTAGGAAGTGTTGTAAGTGTAACAATTAAACAAGGAAATCAGTCAGTAAAAAAGAAAGTCATGTTAGCAGTTATTATAAGACAAAAAAAAGCTTTCAGAAGGAAAGATGGTACAAGAATAAAATTTGAAGATAATGCTTGCGTAATATTAAAATCAGAAGAAGGAGATCCTAAGGGAACAATTATTAAAGGACCTGTTGCGCGTGAAATACTTGAAAGGTTCCCAAAAGTAGGAAAAATAAGCAGTATAGTGGTGTAAAAAAATGAAAGAATATTCAAACAAATGGAGAAGCAGTATAAAGCCAAAAAAGCAAAGAAAATATTTAGCAAATGCTCCTTTGCATACAAAAAGGAAAATAATGAGTGCTAATTTATCAACAGAGCTTAGAAAAGAAGTTAGTAAAAGAAATATTCCAGTAAGAAAAAATGATAAAGTTAAAATAATGAGAGGAAAATTCAAGAATAAAATAGCAAAAGTTGAAAAAGTATTAAGAAAAGATTACAAATTATTGCTTGAAGGTATAATGATTGAAAAGAAGGACGGAACTAAAATAAAATTCCCAATTCATTATTCAAATGTTCAAATAGTAGAGCTTGATTTAGCTGATAAAAAAAGAATAACAAAAAAAGATAAAATAACTAAAAAGGTGAAATAAAAAATGCATTTAAAAAGATTAAATACTCCAAAAAGATGGAATTTAAGTAAAAAAAAGACAACTTTTGTTGCAAGACCAACTCCAGGACCTTATACAAAAGAGATGAGCTTACCTTTAATAGTAATATTGAGAGATCATTTGAAAGTATTAACTACAAAACAGCAGGCAAAAGTTTTAGCAAATAGCAAAAATTTATTAGTAAATAATAAAGCAGTAAGTGATTTGAATTATGCAATAGGATTATTTGACACAATAAGTCTTCCAACCATTGAAAAATATTATAGATTAGTTTTAGATTACAAAGGAGGATTAAAACTTATAACTATTGATAAAAAAGAATCAAATGTTAAATTATTAAGAGTTGATAATAAAAAAAGGCTAAAAAAAGGAGTTATACAATTTAATTTATCAGGAGGAAGAAATTTGCTTTCAAAAGATAATTTTAGCATTGGAGACAGTTTATTATTTGATTTAAGTAAAAATGTTGTAATCAAGAAATTGCCAATAAAAATAGGTTCAAAAGTTTTAGTAATAAAAGGAAGGCATGCAGGAGAAACTCCAATGCTTTCAGGATTTAAAGAATTTGAAAATATTACAAAAGATAGGGCAATATTAAAAAATAAGGATTCCACTTACCAAACAATGAAAGATTATATCTTTGTTTTAGGGGAAGGAAAAGAGGAAATAAAAATTAATGAGTGATTATTATGGCTGACAAGAAAGATAAAAAATTAAATAAGATGAAAGAAATCAAGATTGAAAAATTGACTTTGAACATTGGTGTTGGAGAAGCAGGAGATAAACTTGAAAAAGCATTTTCATTACTTAAAATATTAAGCGGAAAAACTCCAATAAAAACTGTTACTAACAAAAGAATTCCAAAATGGAATGTAAGGCCCGGAACAGGTATAGGAACAAAAGTAACATTAAGGACTAATTATGAAGAATTATTGAAAAGATTACTTTTGTCAAGAGAGTATACATTGAAAAAATCATGCTTTGATAATTATGGAAATATAAGTTTTGGAGTTGATGAGTACGTTCATATTCCAGGAGTTAAATATGACCCAAAGATGCCTATGTTTGGTTTAAATGCCACAATAACCTTAAAAAGAGCTGGTTATAGAATTAGAGATAGAAGATTAAATAAGCAAAGAATTCCAAAAAATCATAGAGTTAATCAAAACGAAGCTATTGATTTTTTTAAAAATAAATATGAAGTGAAAGTAGTATGACTGCAAAAAATTGGAAGAAAAGTTTTGACATATTAGCACATAAGAAAGCCGAATCTGGCAGAATGCTTAAATTCAATAAGCCTCAGGAAAAAAAATTCGGAAGAGGAAAAAGGATTTGTGATATTTGCGGAAGAAGAGGAGCATTAATAAGAAGATATTCATTGAATATTTGCAGACAATGCTTTAGGGATGTTGCAAAAAATATAGGTTTTAATAAATTTTAAGGTGGAAAAAAAATGAGACATGATTTATTGGCAGATGTATTGTCAGCAATGACAAGCGCAATCAAAAATGGAAAAAATGAATTAAATTTAAGTTTTAATTCGAAGTTAACAATGAAAGTTCTTGACATTTTTAAAAAAGAAGGATTTATACAAGAATATGTAATAGTGCCTGAAACTAAGGGATTAAAAATAATATTTAATGGAAAATTAAATAAATGCAATGTAATAAAACCAAGGTTTTCTGCAAAGAAAGATGAGATTGAAAAATTCGAAAAAAGGTATTTGCCAGCAAAAGATTTTGGATGTATAATAATGTCAACAAATCAAGGATTATTGACTCATTATGAATTAAAAGAGAAAAAAATAGGGGGAAAATTAATAGCATTTGTTTATTAAAAAAGGTGAATGATTATGAAAGTAGCAATTCAAATTCCAAAAGGGTATGATGTAAAAAGAGAAGGAAAGAATATAGCAATTTCAAAAAATGGAAAAGAAAATAAAAGAGAATTATTTTATCCCTTAATTGACATAAAAGTTAATGGAGAATTTATTGAACTTGAATCAAAAATAGAGAATAAGAATATTAAAAAAATAATAATGACTTTTGAGTCGCATATAAAAAATATGATAAGGGGTTTAGAAAAACCTTATATATATACGCTTAAAATTTGCGCATCACATTATCCAATGACTGTTAAAGTTGAAGGCAAAAAAGTAATAATTAATAATTATTTAGGAGAAAAAGTGCCAAGACATTGCAACATTATTGGAAATGCAAAGGTATCAATAAATAAAGATTTAATAATAGTTGAATCAATAGATAAGGAAGCAGCAGGAATGACTGCAGGAATAATTGAAAAAGTATGCCAAATAAAAATCCATGATAGAAGAATATTTCAAGATGGAATATACATAATTGAAAAGGACGGTAAAAAAATATGATTGAAGATTTAATTAAAGCAAAAAGGATTATGAAAAAGAAATTGCCAGAAGCTAGAAGAATTGAAAAACACAGACATCCTCAATTGCCGGATAATTGGAGAAAGCCAAAAGGCCATCATTCAAAGATAAGAAGAGGAATGAAATGGGAATTAAGAATGCCAAAGGTAGGCAGAAAAACTCCAGTAATTCTTCAAAATCTTGATAGGTTTGGAAGAGAATTAATTATGATTAAAACAATTGATGATTTGAAAAAATTAAGCAAAAAAGCTGTAGGAATAGTTGTATCAAAATTAGGCTTAAAAAGCAAATTAATATTAGCAAAAGAATCAATAGGAAAGGATTACAAATTTTTAAATTTTAATCCTGAAAGAGTATTATTAAAAGTTGAAAATAATAAAAAAGCTAAATTAGCTAAGCCTAAATTAGCAGTAAAAGAATCAGCTGAAGAAAAGCAAGTTGAAAAACCAGCAAAGCCAACTGCTAAACCAGCAAAGCCTAAAAAAGAATCAAAAGGTGAAGAATAATGGATTTATTTAATCAAAAAGAATTAGCAGCAAGAACTTTTAAAGTTGGAAAAAAGAGAATAAAACTTAATCCTGACAAACAAGATAAGTTAAAAGATGCAATCACTAGATTTGATTTAAGAAAATTAAAAGGCACAGCTATTACTGTTAAAAATAAAAAAGGAGTAAGTACAGTAAGGGCGAATAAGCTAAAAGAGCAGAAAAAAAAGGGTAGAAAAAAAGGTGCAGGAAATAAGAAAGGACCAAAATATTCAAGAATTTCAAGAAAACAATTATGGATTAATAAAGTTAGAACACAAAGAAAATTACTAAAAGAGTTAAAAGATAAAAGTATATTAAGCAAAGAGATTTACAGAAAAATCTATAATATGATAAGTGGAGGATTTTTCAGAAGTAGAGCTCACTTAAAGCTTTATATAACAACTAGATTGGAGAAATAAAAAACATGGCAACAGGACCAAGGTATTCAGTACCGTACAAAAGAAAAAGGGAAAATAAGACAAATTATAATAAAAGATTGTCAGCAGTTAAGTCAGTTAATCCTAGATTAATTGTAAGAAAAACTAATTTCAGAATGATTGCTCAACTAATAAAATTTGAAGAAGCAGGAGACAAGACTTTGATTTCAATATCAAATGTTAATTTAAAAGATTACGGATATGAAAATGCTCCAAAGAATATAGTTACTTCATATTTAGTTGGATATTTAATTGGAAAACTTGCTTTGAAAAATAAAATAAAAGCAGCAGTATTAGATTTAGGACTTAATATTAATACTAAAGGAAATAGGATTTTTGCAGTTTTAGCAGGAGCAGTTAAATCCGGATTAAAAATACCTTATGATGAAAAAGTATTCCCTTCAGCTGAAAGATTGCAAGGAAAACACATTAAAGGTTTTGATTCAAAAATAATAGAAAAAGTAATAGCTAATATTGATGCAAAGGTGAAAGCATGAAAAAAATGAAAAGAGCTCCAAGAAAAGAAGATAATATGAGCAATTTAGAAGAATGGGTTCCAAAAACAAAATTAGGAGAACAGGTTAAAGCAGGAGAAATAACAAGCATTGAACACATTATTGATAATAATTTAGTAATAAAAGAGCCTCAAATAACAGAAACTCTTATACCAACATTAAGCGTTGATTTATTAGAAGTTGGACAAGCTAAAGGAAAGTTTGGAGGAGGGCAAAGAAGGCCTTTTAGAGTAACTCAAAAATCAACAAGTGATGGAAAAAAACCTAAATTTTTATGCTTTGCAATTGTTGGAAATAAAAATGGAATAATCGGCTATGATAGCGGTTCAAGTAATGAAACTGTTCCAGCAAGAAATAAATCAATAGTTAATGCAAAAATGAATTTGTTTAAAATAAAAAGAGGATGCGGAAGCTGGGAGTGCGGATGCGGAAAACCTCACAGTATTCCTTTTGAAGTTACTGGAAAATGCTCAAGTGCTATAATCACATTATTCCCTGCGCCTAAAGGTTTAGGATTATGCGTAAATGATGAGTGTAAAAAAATATTAAGAATGGTTGGAATAACTGATGTATGGAGTAAAACTAGCGGACAGACAAGATCAAGATTAAATCTTGTTAAAGCATGTTTGAATGCATTAAAACAATTAAGCAAGGTTCATTTAAATGAAAAATATGCTAACAATGTAAAAATAGTTGAGGGTGAACTTAAATGACTAATTTATTAATAAGAATAAGAGGAACAGTAGGATTAACTAAAGAAGTGAAAGACACTTTTTTAATGCTAAGATTAATTAGAAGCCATTGGGCAACATTATTACCAGAAAGTCCAGTATATGATGGTATGATAAAAAAATTAAAAGATTTTAGTATTTTTGGAAAAATAAGCGATAAAATGTTAGAAGAACTTTTAGAAAAAAGATTAAAAACAAAAAATAACAAGCCAGTAACCAAAGAATTAATCAAAAAAGTAATGGATACTTTAAAATCAGGAAAGTTATTAAAAGATGTTGAAGAAGTTCATCCAATTTTAAGACTTGCACCTCCAGTTAAAGGATTTAAAGGTGGAGTTAAAAAAACAGTTAAGCAAGGTGGAGTGCTAGGAAAGCATGAATCCATTGATATGATAGCAAAGAAGATGATGTAAAATGGTAGTAAAACATAGAATAAAAAGTATAAGAAAACTAGCTAATGAGGATCACAGTGGCCTTAGAAGAAGAGGCAGTGGAAACAGGGGAGGAGTTGGAAAAGCAGGACACGGTAAAAGAATGAAACAAAAGAAATTCTCTTTCATTGTAGACGGAAAAGTTGATTATGGAAAACATGGATTTACTTCAATTCATAAGAGATTAAAAACTATTACTGTAGGACAAATAAGCGAAATAGCTGAAAAATCTGATTCAAAAAAATTCGAATATGATGCTGATTATAAAAAAATATTAGGAACTGGTGATGTAAGAAAAGCAATCATAATTACAAATTACTCAGGAATAACAGAGAAAGCAAAAGATAAAATTGTTAAAGCTGGCGGAGAAGTTAAGGAATGAAAGATTGGGTTGATTATTTAAGGCTCTTGCCTGAGGTAAAAAAGCCTGAAAAAAAATTAGATTTTAATGAAAAATTAAAATGGACCTTAATAGTTCTTGGATTATTCTTTTTTTTAAGCGTTGTTCCCTTGTATGGTTTATCAAGCAATTATGTTAGCCAATTGCAGGATTTAAGTCTTATATTAGCAGCTAAAATTGCTTCATTAATAAGTTTAGGAATTGGACCAATAGTAAGCGGTAGCATTATTCTTCAATTATTAAAAGGAGCAGATGTAATAAAATTAGATACTAATTCTAAAGAAGGAAAAGAAAAATATCAATTAATTCAGAAAGGAATAAGTGTTTTATTTGTAATAATAATGAATGCAATGTATGTATTTTCAGGAGCAATACCTCCAGCTAGCGCAACAGTTTTTAATCAAATAGTAATGATTGTTCAATTAGTTTTTGGAGGCTTATTATTAATGTTATTTGATGAAATATGTACTAAATGGGGATTTGGCAGTGGAATTAGTTTATTCATTGCAGCAGGAGTAAGCCAGCAGTTATTTACTCAAGCACTAAGCTTAGTTCAAGATCCAACGTCAGGGCTTTTTATAGGATATATTCCATTAATACTTCAGTCATTATTAGCAGGAAATTTTGGGCAATTAATATGGCCATTAATAAGTGTGATTGCAACAGTGGCAGTGTTTTTATTAATAGTATTTGCAAGCAGTATAAAAGTAAATATTCCACTAACTCTTGGAAGAGTAAGGGGATATAATATAAAATGGCCAATAAAGTTTTTTTACACAAGTAACATTCCAGTAATTTTTGCAGCAAGTTTAATAGCAATGGTTCAAATGTTAGGATTAATGCTTTTTAATGCAGGAATACCCATACTTGGAGAATATTCAGGCCAGTCACCAACATCAGGTTTTGCTTCATGGCTTGTTTTTCCAAGCATAAGAACAATAATCACTAACGGTTTAGGAGCTTACGTTCCTCAATTAATATTTTATCCATTATTTATGATAGTTGGCTGTGTTTTATTCAGTATCTTATGGGTTCAAGTTGGAGGCCAAGATGCAGGAAGCGTAGCTGACCAAATACATGAATCAGGATTATCAATACCTGGATTTAGAAGAGATAAAAGAATACTTGAAAGAGTGGTAAAAAGATACATTGACCCCCTAACAATTCTTGGAGCTATTTCGGTTGCAGCGTTAGCAGTAGTTGCTGAACTATTCAGCGCACTAACTTCAGGAACAGGATTATTATTATCAGTAATGATTATTTACGGATTTTATGAAAACATTAAAAGAGAAGGAATGCAAGGAGCAAATCCAACTGTTAAAAAATTATTAGAGGCAATCTAATGGTAGTTGAATATTTATATGGAATAACTTGGCTTACTCCATTAATATTTTCAATAATAATTTCAATTATTACTAGTCTGATTTCTCAATTAAGTTTTAAATTTTTTGCAAATAATAAATTTTTAAAAGAAGGAATGAAGGAAGCAAAAGAACTTCAGCAAAAAATGCTAAAAATGGACCAATCTGATAAAGAATATCAAGAGGTTCAAAATAAATTATTAGATTTGAATATGAAATTAATGAGCGAGCAATTTAAGCCAACAATGATAACTATGATTCCATTTTTATTATTATTCGCTTATGCAAAAAGCGTGATTCCAATGGATCAAATTTTGATTAATTTTGGATTTAAAATTCCTTTATTAGGTGAAGGTTTAAAGTTTTTTGGAGTATATTTCATAGTAAGTATATTATTTTCAAATATTTTGAGAAAGCTTTTAAATCGTTAATTTTTTAAACAAACAATTGTTGAGTTGATAATAACATGGCAAAAAATAGAAGTGAAAAAACAAGCAAGAAAAGGATGTATGTTGCTCCAAGCGGAGAGACAAGAACTGAGTATCATAATAGGAAGCACACTAAAATATTGTGCGGAATGTGCGGCGGAGAACTCAGTGGAGTTCCAATGAGCATGAAAAAGAAAGCAAAATCCGAAAAAGTGCCAAACAGGCCTTATGCTGGAAATTACTGCAGTGCATGTTCAAGAATTATTATCAAAGATAAATTGATTAAAGAGGTTGAGAAAAAATGATTGAAGTAGGAAGATTATGCTTTAAAATAGCAGGAAGAGAAGCTGGTAAAATGGCTGTAATAATTGATGTTTTAGACAAAAATTATGTATTAATTGATGGATTAGTTAGAAGGAAAAAATGCAACGTTGCTCATTTAGTTCCTTTAGGAACAGTTCTTAAAATTAAAAAGAGTGCTCCAACTGCTGAAGTGCAGAAAGCAATGATTGATGCTAAAATAATTGACGAAGTGCCAAAGAAAGGAGAGAAAAAAGCTAAAAAAGAAAAATCAGAGAAAACTGTAAAAAAGCACGTAGTTAAAGAAAAACAGGCAAAGCCAGCAAAGAAAGAAGTTAAGAAAGAAGAAAAAGCTGAAAAGAAAGAAGAGAAAGCTGAAAAGAAAGAAGTTAAGAAAGAAGAGAAAGCTGAAAAGAAAGAAGCTAAGCCTAAAAAAGAAGCAAAAGCTAAAAAGAAATAATAATATTATTTCTTTTAATTTTTTTTTATTATTTAAAAAAATTCAATTAATTTATTAACTTTTAATTCAGATTCTTTTGCTTGCTTAATATATTTTTTTAAAGGAAGAATTATTTCTTTTAATTTATTAACATTATCAGAAATGTTAATATTGATTAAATCTTTAATTTCATCCAAATTTATTTCATTTTTTGAAGCAAATAATGAAATAATATCCATATAATCTTTGCCCATTAATTTTTTACCTTCACTGATTCTGCAATAATTTCTTCTAAGTTTAAGCATTATTAAATATTCAGGGGAGCAAAAATTAGCTCCATCAATATTAATAGTTTTTTTAAAAAAATCATTATTAATAACCCAATCATGAATGTGCTTATAAGATAAACCAACTGGCACGTTTTC
>JAQVLH010000028.1 GCA_028704265.1 Candidatus Nanoarchaeia archaeon | reverse complement strand
ATCGCAAAATATTTCCAGCAAAGTTATAGATAATAGGTTGGTTTTACCTTTTGAGATAAATATATATTTGTTTGAAAACTTATTTGATGAGCTTTCAAAAAAAAATGAACGTTTTATAGAGATTTCCAAGAAAATAAAGGAAAGAAAGGATATTTTTTTAAAAAAAATAAATAAGCAATATTTTTAAATACATTTTAGTATATTATTTTTATGGGTTTTGAATTTAACACTTTTATTGCACAAGCTAGCGTTGTATTAATTGTCTTAATAACAACAGCGTGCATCACTACAAATGAATTAAAAGATTTAATTAATGGAATTGAATTACAAATACCTAACATGGCTAAATTAATGGTTAATGTGTTAATGTTTATTTTTGTTTCAAGCATTTTTTTAATTCCAAGTGTTAGAGGAAATGTTAACAAAATTATTAACAAACCATTAGAATATTCAATAAAATTATTAGATAAATTTATGAAATAATAAAATTAATTTTTATCAGCATATTTTACTTCTTCATAAATTTCTTTTAATTCTAAATTATAATCAATTTTATCAATTATTTTATTCGAAACTATTTCAACAGTATTTGAAAATGAATTAAACTGCGTCTTTCCATTTATTATTATCTCTTTGCCTAAAACTTTATTCATCATATGCTCTATTGGATAAGCATTATCTTCATGACTGTCAGCCAACTCTATTGCTTCTTTGGTGCTTAATCCTAAAACTTTTTCAGCATCAAAACTAAAACTTGTGCATCTTATATTGCTTGTGCCATCATCTATAACATATGAAATAAATAATTTTCTTTCAGGAGTTATTCTGCCATGCTCTTTACACATAAATGCGCCATCATCAGCTTTTACTGATTTCTTGCACTCAGGGCAGACATTAAAAAAACAGTTTTTTTTAAACAATTGAACAACCATTCCAACAACTTTTATATCCATATCTTTTTTTATTTCAGTTAAATCAATTTTTTCCCTACTTACTTTTATATCTTTAGAAATATCAATATTTGAAAGATTAACATTTTCAGGATTAATCCTTACTTTACTTCTAAAACTTATATGAATCTCTATTTTGCCAAATTTATTCTCTTTAATATACGCATTTATTATTTTAAGCGAATCCCCTTGATTAATATTTTTAAATATACTCATTGAATCATTCCAGAATACTACTCTTGCAAAACCCGTACCATCATTAACTGATAATGCTCCAACTTGCTGCTCTTTACCATCTTTATTAAAAGTGCTTATTGGATAGATATCTGTAACTTTCCCTATAATACTAACATTTTTCATTGTAGGTAAAAGATTTTTTATATTTACTATCTCCTCAGCCAAATCAGTTCCATTAATATCAACACCTAATTCGCCAGCTATAATATTTGCTGCACCTTCTTTACTTACTAAACTGTCAAGCTCTAAGATTTTGTCATTTATTTTTGATTCAAGAACTTCTTTAGAAACTCCTTTTTCCTTAATAATTTTCTTTATAATTTCATTATATTCCATGCTTTTTAGAAAAAAACGCCTTATTTTAAACTTTTATAATAAGCTTATTTTTTATGATTTTTAGCTTTTATTTTATTAAAAACACTAACAATATCTTTATGGAAATATTTTGGAGAAATGAATAATCCTGCGCTTGCAAAAACAAATACTATTAATAACTCAATTAAAGTCAAAGGTACTGTTTGGAACAAAGTATTAAACAAAGGAAGATAGATGAAAAGCATTTGAAGACTAATTGAAGCTCCTACTCCGAGAGTTAAAAATTTGTTTGATAAAAAATTTTCTTTAAAACTTTTTGAAAAAAAGCCTTTTTCATCATCTCTGCAGTTAAATACAAAAAATAATTCATAAATTATTGCTGAAGAAATAGCAATAGTTCTTGCTTTTGATAATGCAAAGGCATTAAAATCAATAAAGTAACCCTCAAAATATAAAGAAAATATGAATAATATTATTGAAATTAATGCATCAACTAATCCTGAAACTAAAATAAATAACCCTAATTCCCTTATGAGTGAATATTTTGGATCTCTTGGTTTTCTTTTCATAACACTTTCATCAGGCTTTTCAATACTTAATGCTATGGCTGGCAAACCATCAGTAACTAAATTCATCCATAAAATATGAACGGGTAAAAAAGGTAAAGGAAATCCTAAAAGTATCATTGTTGTAACTTCAATTATTGTATCTACATTTGAAGATAATAAAAATTTTAAAAATTTTTTAATATTATCAAATATTCCTCTACCTTCTTCTATTGCATTAACTATTGTTGAAAAATTATCATCCAATAATACCATCTGACTTGACTCTTTAGTTACATCAGTTCCAGTTATTCCCATAGAAATTCCTATATGAGCTGATTTTAATGCAGAAGCATCATTAACTCCATCCCCTGTAACTGCAACTATTTCACCCCTAGATTTTAATTCATTCACTATTCTTAATTTATTTTCTGGACTAATTCTTGCAAAAACAACTGCTTCATGAACCATTTTTTTAAAATCTTCATCATTTAACTTATCTAATTCATCGCTAGAAATAGCTAAAGAATTCTTATCCATTAATCCTATTTCATTAGCTATGGCTTTTGCTGTTATTATATGATCCCCTGTTAAAATTTTTATTTTAATACCTGCTTTTTTTGCCTTTATTATTGCCTCTTTTACTTCTTCTCTTGGAGGATCAATCATACCAGCAAGGCCGCAAAAAATTAAATCTTCTTCTAATAAAACATCATACTTTTGCTGTTCTTTTATTTCCTTAAACCCACATACTAAAACTCTTAATGCACTTGAAGCAAATTCTTCATTTTTTTTCAATAATTCTTTTTTTCTTTGATTTGTTAATGTAAGTATTTTACCATTAAGTATTATTTTTGAGCAAAGATTCAGCATTAAATCCGGAGCCCCTTTTGTCATAAGATAATAATTATCATCTTTTTTTACAACAACACTCATTCTTTTTCTTTTTGAATCAAAACTAATCTCAGCAATTTCTTTATAATCATTATTTATAACATTATAATCATAGCCTACTTTTTTTGACATAACAAGCAAACTTGCTTCTGTTGGATCTCCTATTATCTTATTTTCTGAAAAATCAACAAAAGAATTATTACATAAACAGCTTATTTTAAATAAATAATCAAGATTGGTTGGTATAATTTTTTTTCCATTTAATAAAAAATCCCCTTTTTCATCATAACCTGAACCAGTAATATCATATTCTTTAAATCCATCATAAACTTTTTTGACAGTCATTTCATTTTTAGTTAATGTTCCGGTTTTATCAGAACATATTATTGTAACATTTCCTAAAGTTTGAACTGCAGGAAGTTTTCTTATTAGTGCATTCTTTTTTGCCATCCTTTGCATTCCTAATGCTAAAGTTATTGTTATTACTGCAGGCAAACCTTCAGGAACTGCTGCAACAGCCAAACTAACACTTGTCATAAGCATTTCAAAAAAATCTTTTTTAAGAAGTAAACCAATAATGAATAGTATGATTACTGCTGATAAAACTATTTTAGCTAAAGTTTTTGCTAATTTATTGATTTCATACTGAAGAGGTGTTTCTTCTTGCTTTATTATAGAAATATTTTTTGCAATTTTTCCTATTTCAGTATTCATTCCGGTTTCTGTAACTATTCCTAATGCTTTTCCATTAGTTATAATTGAACCCATAAAGATAATATTATTCCAATCAAACATGTTTGTATTTGATTCTAAAACTTTTACAAATTTTGAAATACTATTGCTTTCACCAGTCAAATGCGCTTGATTTACTTCTATATTAAAAGAAGAAATAAGCCTTACATTTGCAGAAACCTTATCTCCTGTTTGCAAAAGAATAATATCTCCTGGCACTAAATTTTTACTTAATATTTCTTGCTCTTCAGAATCCCTTATTACAATTGCATGAGGATTTGTAAGATTAAGCAAAGCTTTCATTGCATTTTCAGCTTTATATTCCTGAAAAAAACCTAATACAGCATTTAATATTAAAATTATGAAAATAACTAAAGCATCAATCTCTTCTTGTATAAATAATGAAATTATTGCACCTATTATTAATATGATTACCATTATGTTTGTAAATTGAGATAAAAATATTTTTAAAACTGAAATTTTTTTTCCTTTTTCTAACTCATTTAAACCATATTTTAAAATTCTTTTATTTACTTCTTCTTGGCTTAAACCAGTTTTTTCATTTGTATTTAATTTTTTTATTGTTTCAGAAACGCTTAAATCATGGTAAGCCATTGTAATTAATATTGAATGAGTGTTTTTAAGTTTTTATTATTGATATTATTTAATAAAATAAAGTATTTATTTACAATATTGCAAAAATATAAAAATATTGAATGAATAAAATAAAAACTATGAAAGGTAGACCTATTGGAAGTATTATAAGAAATAGAATTGCAGCAATATTAAATCATGTAGATATAAGTTATGGATATGAAGTCTATAAAATTTATAAAGAATTCTTTGGTCAAGTTCATATTAGAACAATTTATTATAATTTAAAAAAAGGAATTGAAAAAGAAGAAATAATATTATTTAAAATCGAAAAAGAATTAGGAGATTATTCTTGGGGAAATGAGGTTGAAAAAATATATTATGCTATTGGACCTTATGCTAATATTGAACTTCCAGTAAAAGATTTAGAAATTATTGAAAAAATACCTAAAAATTCTTTAAAAAAAAGTATTGATATTAATTGGGAAAATGAATTAAAAAATATGACAGAATCATTAAAAAAAGAAATTATAGAATATAATGAAAGATATAATGTTTTATCAAATCAAGGTAAAAAGCTTCTAAAAGAAAAAATAAACCAAAAATACAATAAATTAAAAGAATATTTTGGTTCAAAAATAAAAAAAGAAAAATTTCAAGAATTGCTTAAAGACATAAACCCCCCCACTCCCTGATTTCCTATGGAACTAGTGTATCATGTGGAAATAAAAAAATAATATTGAAAATTGATAATACTCCTTCATTTCTTGTGGAATTT
Source organism: Candidatus Nanoarchaeia archaeon (assembly GCA_028704265.1). Taxonomy (GTDB): domain Archaea; phylum Nanobdellota; class Nanobdellia; order Tiddalikarchaeales; family Tiddalikarchaeaceae; genus JAQTTT01. Next base: position 4,937 of record JAQVLH010000028.1, on the reverse strand, counting down.
CATTTAAAATAATTTTTAAAAAAATAATTTATTTTGTTTTTTATGATTATGCTTAAATCTTTATTATAATATATATATACTATATAGTAAATATATAATAATAATATAAACTATTCCATAAGAAAAGTAGGATGACATATGAATTATTCCACTTGAAATAAAGGGGTATGTGTGTGAAAATTACAGAAATATTTATAAGCTATCTTTCCTTTGGAACTTATTAATGATTCAGAAATCAGCGTTCGATTTTTTTGAAGAGTATCTTGAAAAGAAATCTCTTTTTAAAAATGCTGATGCATTAACTTTAAAGTTTAATCCTGAAAGTATTTCTTATAGGGATCAGGAGGTTAATTTGTTAGCTCAAATTCTTGCTCCTGCTTTAAAAAATATTAAACCTTCTAATGTTTTTATTTATGGTAAGCCAGGTACTGGTAAAACTTTAGTTGTAAAAAATGTATTAAATAGTATGGAGCAAATTTCAACCCAAAGAAATATTCAATTAAAATCTATTTATCTTAATTGCAAGCTTCAAAATGTTGCAGATACTGAATATAGAATTTTAGCGCAATTAGCAAGAGAATTTGGAAGAGATATTCCTTCAACAGGTCTTCCAACAAATGAAGTTTATAATGAATTTAATTCAGCTCTTGATGCTTCAGCAAAACTAGTAATATTAATACTTGATGAAATAGATGTATTAGTTAACAAATGTGGAGATAATATTTTATATAATCTTACAAGAATAAATGAAAGTTTAAAAAATTCAAGTATTGCAATTGTAGGAATAAGTAACGATATTAATTTTAAGAATAATTTAGAGCCAAGAGTAAAAAGCAGTCTAGGCGAAGAGGAGGTTATTTTTTCTCCTTATGATGCAGTTCAATTAAAGGAAATATTGGATCAAAGAGCTATTTTAGCTTTTAATGAAAATTCTTATGATGAATTAGTTGTAGCCAAATGCGCTGCTTATGCTGCTCAACAGCACGGCGATGCAAGAAGAGCAATAGCATTATTAAGAGTTGCAGGAGAATTAGCTGAAAGAAGCAATAAAACATTAACCGAAGAGTTTGTTGATCTTGCTGAAAAGCAATTAGAAAAAGACACAGTAATGGAAGTGATAAAAAATCTTACCTTGCAGTCAAAAATGGTTTTTTATTCAATAATATCAATACTTAAAAATAGGGTTACTCCTGCATTTACTGGGGAAATTTTTGAATCTTATAAAAAATTATGCTCCAAAAATGGTATAGATTGTTTAACTCAAAGAAGATTAAGCGATTTAATAGGAGAGCTTGACAGCTTAGGAATGATTAATGCAGACATTATCAGTAAAGGAAGATATGGCAGAACACGTGAGATTAATCTTGGAATAGATAAGGATTATGCCAATAAGATTTCAATAAGCTTATGCGAAGATTTGGATTTAAAATAATAATTTTAAACAAAATTTAAAATATTAAAATTTATTATTATTTTTTCATTTTTCTAATAACCCAAAAAGCAATTAATAAAGGAATCAATATTAAAGCAATTAAATAATAATCAATTACAATTTCTGGATTAATTTCCCTTAAAGAATCAGATGCAATACCCTGCGATAAATCTGCCAGCGAAGCCGATTTTACATTAGTTTCTTTATTCAAATAATTATTTGCCAGCAAAGCATACATTAAAATTAAAGAAATTTTAATTTCAGCATTTTTAAGGGCTGATTTTAGCATTTTTTTTAAATCATTAATCCATTCATTTTTATAATTTTCATTTAAAAAAACTTCAGTAACTATTTTATTTTTTATTTTAAATTTTTTAACAAAAATTTTTCCCTCTTTTTCCATCAAGCTTATTAATTTATGCACATATGAATAATAATTACCTGTTTTTTTAGATATTTCATTTATGCTCATTTTTTGATTTTCAATAAGCATTTTTATTATTTCATCTTTTAATTTTAAATTCATATAATTATTTCAATAAATAACTCTTGTTTTAAATTTTTAGTATAAACAAAAGTATATATAATATTTAAAAATGTGCAATAAATAATAAAAAATATGAAAAATGCTTTATTTTTAATACTGCTTTTAATTCCTGCGGTTTTTGCAGGAGGAGAAGGAACATCTTCAATCCCAATATCAGAATCTTCAATAATATCCTCATACAGTTCTGATTATTCACCAATTAATTATGAATGTAATTTATCAGAATCAGAACTTGAAAATATTAAAAATTTTGCAATTAATAATTTTAATATAACTGATGCTTCATTAGTTAATATTTCGCAAAGCTCTTGTTATTCATATAGTGATTATTATTCAATATATGTTAATATGGATGCAAAAAAAGAGCTTTCAGATATTGAAGTAAAAAGAATAAGTTTTAGTTTATCTTATAGTAAAGATGTTGATTATACTGTTTTAATGAATAATAAGGCAGATTATTTTGATTATACTTTAAAAAATGAATATTATAATTATTATTTAAACAATTCAAACAACAATGAATATTATATAATGTTTTCTTATAATTACAATGAAAATTATACTATAGAGCAATTTAAAGCAGATTTAACAAATTATTACGAATCTATAAGTAGTGAAAAATATATGCAAACAGATTATGATTATCCAATAATTGTATTCAAATCAAAAACTTCAGAATTATTTAATATAATTCCAGAATTTCCTGTATACATCTCTCATTATGGAAAAGATTTAACTTTTACTTTTAATGGATACAGTGAAGGGATTTATAATTTAGCCCAAATTGCTTTAACCGATAAATGCTCTATTTACAAAACAGATTCTTATTCTTCAGAATTTAGCGATGAATGTTACGGAAGTTATATTGATAAAGAAAGAATATATTTTTCAGTTAGCGAATATGATGAAAATTATTCAATGTATTTAAGTGTTTATGGAGTTAAAGGCTATAAAGCAGAATTTTCAGCAAATTATTATGGAGATATTTCTGAAGAAAAAGTTCAAGAATTTATTAATAATGCATTAAATAAATATTTTCCAAAATATTCATTTAATGCAGAATTTTCGGATAATTATGCCTCTGAAATAATAAAGGATTTTGAATTTGAAGAAGCAGTGTTTGAATCATTAAATAAAACAAAAGATAAGCAGAACAGTAATTATTACAATGATAATATTTATGTTTCAATAATAGAACCTCATATTAGCTTATATTCGAGCTCTGTAAGAATCTCTTCTCTTGATTCTAAAATAATGCCTCCTTTTTATGGCCAAAGCACAATAATAACAAAAGATAAGATTTATTCATCAATTCAATTAAAAGAAAATAATGCAGAATCAGCAAAAATAGGAATAAACGAAATGCTTAACGGAATAGTAATTGCAGACGAATGGGATTTAAACATGTCATTAAGGCAATATTACTATTATTATAGGGGTTTTGATATAACACAATCAATTTCAAAAGTAGGAGTAAGCGGAATCGAAACAAGCATGGACTCTTTAAACGAAATGGAGTCATCAAGCCAAAACAGCCCAGCAATTGCAGGAATATCAGAAACTAAAACCAACAATTTTGATTTATCAAAATTTGATGAATTAGAAACAGAAGAAAACTTATGGACTAATATTATTAATTTTTTTAACTCCTTTTTTATATAAAGAGGAGTAGATATAAATTTTTAAACAGCATCCTTTTTCTTTTAATTATATGAACTTCATCTCAGATTGCTCAAAATTAGGAATATTAGTTAGTCCTGATTTAAATATTAAAAATCTTAGCCATGAAGATTTAATAAATCATATTAATTCTCTCACCATTAAACCTTTTATAATTAATCAAGAATTTATTGATGATATTTTGTCAAAAAACAATTTTTTTTCTAAAAACATTCCATTAAACCCTGAAGTTATAGTAACTACTCCTCTTTTAAGAGAAAAAGATTCTTCAAATGTTGAAATTGTCAAAAGTTATGAATTAAATAATAAAACAAAAAGCATAACTGATTGGTTTGAATTCTATACGAACAGGTTTAATAAATTAAAAAATATTTTAGAATCACGTACGGAGTTAAAAAACGCTTCAAGTATTTCTTCAATAAAAAAACTTCAAGGAAAAAGCAATATTTCAACAATTGGAATAATAAAAGAAATATCAAAAACCCATAATGAACATTATATGATTGAAATAGAAGACCCAACAGGAAACATTACTCTTTTTGTAAGTGCTAATTCTGAATTAATAAAAGAATGTGAGGATTTAGTAAATGATGAGGTAATAGGTATAACTGGCTCTTATAATTCAAAATTTATTTATGTGTCAGAATTTATTTTTCCAGAAGTTCCTGATAATCAAATGATAAAACAAGGCTCTAACGAGTATGCCTGTTTTATTTCAGATATTCATTTAGGGAGTTTTGAATTTGAAAAAAAAATGTTTGAAAATTTCATTACTTGGCTTAAAGGAAATTCCGGAACAAAAGACCAGCAAGAAACTGCAAAAAAAGTAAAATATTTGTTTATTGTAGGTGATTTAGTTGATGGAGTTGGAGTTTATCCCGGCCAAGAAAAAGATCTTGAAATAAAAGATATTTATAAACAATATCAAACATTAGCCGATTATTTAAAAGAAGTTCCGCAGGATATTGCTATTATTTCAATTCCAGGAAACCATGATGCATTAAGACAGAGTGAGCCGCAGCCACCCCTATTTAGTGATATAGCAAAACCAATTTATGATATATTAACAGTAAAAAATTTATCAAATCCTTGCATGGTAAATATTGGAAAAAATGAGGATTTTAATGGTTTAAAATGCATGCTATATCATGGATTTACTTATACTTATTATGCATCAAAAGTTCCAAAACTTTTAAATATTGGAATGGACAGGCCGGATAGTGTTAGCGAGTTTTTGTTAAAAAAAAGACATCTGGGTCCTGCGCATAAAAGCGGAAT
>JAQVLH010000190.1 GCA_028704265.1 Candidatus Nanoarchaeia archaeon | reverse complement strand
GAACAATTAATGAATCATAATTTTTTATTCCCTTTCCTATTTTGCAGCCGTTAATCTCAGCATACTCATTGCCTAATTCACCGTCAAGTATTTTAATAGGAGCAAAATCAAAACCATGCTCTTTGGCAATTTTAATATGGTCAGTTGCATTGGTTCGTGAACCTTTATACAAAGCATTGCATTCAATTAACTCAACAACATTATTTGAATTTTTTATTTTATCATATAATTTTTTCACAATTAATGGAGGCAAATATGTTGCGCAGCCTTTTTCCCCAAAATGCATTTTAATTGCAACTTTTTTGCCTAATTTGTCAAAATCAATATTATCTAATAATTTATCAAAATTTTCAGAAAACATTAATTTATTCATAATCAAAAATTAATACTTAATCAATTAAAAAATTATTTAATAAAAATAATTTATAGAATTATTGAAAATTCATTTTTTGCAACGCTAAAAATTTCGTTTCTTAAATTATTAATTTCTCCATTTTTGTCTTTTATTATTTTTAATAAATTTAAAAAATCAGTATTTTGAAAAATATCATTATTATTAATTTCATTGGCTTTGTAAAAATTGCCAAAAAAATAATAATTAGTAGGATTCAAAGAATAAAAATTATTGAATTTAGGAAAACAATTTCCTCTTAAATCAGACTTTTTTAAAAAATCTTTTAATAATTTTGAATCCAATGAATGAATATTATTTCTTTCGATTGATAAAGATTCTAAATTTGCTAAGGGAATATGATTAGGATTAATTTCAGATAATTTATTGCATGACAAATCAAGATTTTTCAAATTAATCAAACTGGACAAATCAGGAATCTCTTTTAAATTATTATTGTCAAGGATTAAATATTCAAGTTTTTTTAATTTGCTTATAGAAAATGGAAGATATTCTAATTTTTTATTATGATCAATTGAAACTTTTTTAAGATTGCATAATTCAGAAAACCAATAAGGGATAAAATTAATGCTAGTGCCATCAATTCTTATATTTTCTAAATCGCCCAATTCGCTTAATTGCTTAGGCAAGTAATTAAAGCAGGATCCAATTAAGCTTAATTTTTTCAGATTTTTAATTGAGCAAACATATTTTAAAACATTATCTGCTTCTTTGATACAATAATTGTTATTTTCGCATTTTAGAATTAATGATTCACAATCATCAAGATTTTCCAAATCACTGACTTTACTATTTAAATTAGAAATATCAACAAGAGTATAATTTATATTTTCAGTAATATAACTGCTAATTGATTCCATATTTTATATTTTAAAAAAATTCAATATAAAAATGTATTTATTTTAAAAAAAATGCTAAAGAATATAAAACTTATTTGTAAATATGGACACAAATTATGATACTTTAATAAATATAATTATTTATTTAAAATATTTAAGACGTTTCTCATGTCTTCATAGCATTTGATTTCAAATTTAGGTATTGAGTCAATCCTTTTTTTTATTTCAGGCTTTAAAAATTGGAAATTAATATGGCCAGTGAAAAAGTCGTTAAAATTTTGCAAAGTAACTTCTAAAAATTTCTCATCAGTTTCGTTAAGTTTTTTATTTCTAGCTCTTTTTGCAATGTTTTCCATAATCAAGCTTTTAGAATCATTCATTACTAATATTTTTTCAGGGTAAGTCCATTCATGTTTGCTGTTGTTGACAATTGAATAAATAGTCTTAAGCTGCTCCAAATCGATCCAGCCCATTTTGTAAAAACCTTCAGAATAAATAATTGCATCAAGGAATGCGAACCTGTCACTTATAGAATCAGCTTTAGTTTCGGCAATCCTTTTATTCAATAATATATTGTCAACTATTATTTTAACCTCAGATAAGAAACTGTCATGTCCCATAAAGCTGTTAATTGCTACTTCTCCAAAGATTTTGAATTTATCTGATAATTTTTTAACAAGGGTTGTTTTTCCAACACCATGGCATCCTATTATTGCAGCTTTGTAAGTCATAATAATTCATATTAATTCATTGCTTTAAAATATTTATCACATTTCTTGACAACTATTTTTTTAAAGGATTAAAAGCTAATTTTTAGAAATTTTTAATATGAAAAGCTTAAATATTCTTGCTTATTTTAATTAATATATGTTTGAATGGATAATACTAATATTTTTAGCATTGTTTTTTTCCCCTGCAATATTATTTATTAATAAAGAATGGGAAAAATCAATAGTTTTCAGGCTAGGAAAATTTTCAAGAATGACTGGCTCTGGACTTAATTTTAAAATACCTTTTATTGAAAATATCATAAAGGCAGATACAAGGCTAATGACTATGGATATCAAAAGGCAGGAAGTAATAACCAAGGATAATATTTCATGTTACGTTGACGCAGTGGTTTTATACAAAATAATTGATGTGAAAAAAGCAATAATTACTGTTGGAAATTATTTAAGAAATGTTGAGCAACAATCATTGGCAGCCTTAAGGGATGTTGTCGGAGAAAAAGAGCTGGATGAGCTTTTATCT
>JAQVLH010000027.1 GCA_028704265.1 Candidatus Nanoarchaeia archaeon | reverse complement strand
GCCTTGGACGGAGAAATTGATCTCCCGAAATTCTGTGTGGGGGCATGGTCTTCACAACTTAACCTGGGTTAACTTTAACTTTTTTAAAAAAATATTTAATAGAAAATGGAGCTAAACAAGTAAGTTTATGCACATTATTAGACAAACCTCAAAGAAGAACTGTTGAACTTAAAGCTGATTATGTAGGTTTTGAAATACCAAACAAATTTGTAGTAGGTTTTGGAATAGACTTTGATGAAAAATTCAGGGAATTGCCATCCATTTATTATCTTGAATAATGAAACAATAATTTTTAATACATCCTTCTTATTTTATTATTATATGAAAATCTCCCAAAAAATGCAAGATTTAATAAATGAATTAAAAAAATTAAATCTGCCTAAAGATGAATTTAGCGTTTTTGGAAGCGGACCAATAGCAGTAAGGGGATTGAAAGAGCCAGGAGATTTGGATATAATAGTAACTGAAAATTTATGGAATATTTTAAAGAAAAAATATGAACTAATTAAAAAGCAGGATTATGAATTTTTAACTGTTAATGGAATTGATATTTTTAATAAATGGACTCATCCTGAATATACTATTAATGAATTAATTAAGACTTCAGATATCATTGATGGAATAAGGTTCGTAACATTAAAAACAGTATTAGAATGGAAAAAGAAAAGAAATCTAGAAAAAGATAAAATGGATATAATATTAATCCAGGATTATATTACTCATAATTGAAACTTATTCCAGGAATCCCATTTTGCTAAACTAGCTTTTAATAAAAAATAATTAATTAACATAATCAAAGGGCTTAAGAGAAGCAAATCAGGATTAATTAATGACACGCTTATAAGAAGCACTGGAACAATCATAGAAATCACTAAATAACTAAGCATGATTTTAGGATTATAAATTAAAATATTAGGATATAATCCAGTTAAAAATACAGTTGTTGCAAGAGTGTAATAACTTGAAACAATAAGAGCAAATAAGCCGTGAAAGAAATAATTTAAACTATTAGACTGAATGCATGCAATTATTAAAATAAATACTGCAACAAGATTTAGAAAAGAATAGCTTATGAATTTACTTATTATAATCTTGCTTGTTTTAACTGGAAGAAATTCATAGGATGAAAAAACTTCAAATTCAGTAAGCCAATTATACATACTTGAACAAATAATCCCTAACAAAATTGAGAATACTAAGAAAAAATTACCAGTAGGCAAGATGCTGAAAAAGAAAAATAAAAGAACCCAAACAAGAGCTAATGGAAAAATAAAAGAAAAAATAATTTTACCTAAACCCCCTTCGCTTCTATGCAAATCTAGCAAATCTTTTGAAACAAAGCTATTTTTAAGAAATTTATTAAAATTATTAAACCAATTGTTAAACATTCTGCTACCCGAATTATAATCAATCCTTAAAAAAAATAATGAAATAAAACTAAACCATGAAATTATTAAAATAGAAAACAGCAAATTAGTACATGAAAAATTAATAAATAAAGAATAAGAAGGAAGAAGATATAAAAAATTTAAATTTAATTTAGCAAAAAAAAGAGGAATAGATATAATAATAAGAATAAAAATTAAAAATTTGCTTGAATAAGAATATATTGATGAAAGTATAAAAGATGCGCTTAAACCAAGCATAAATGATAAAAAAACAGAAAAAAGCAATAATAATGCATTAAAAGAAATGCTAATAATAGGGCTTGCTAAAAATAAACCTAAAAATATTGGGAGTATCCATAAAATAAAATAATATAATAAATCTTTGAAAAAAAAGTTTAAAAAAATATTCCATTCACTAACTGGCAAGGACCTGGAAGAATAAGCAATCAAGCTTTCTTGGCCGAATCTTCTATTCATAAACTCTTTGCCTAAAAGTCCGAATCCTCCAACAATTACTCCAAAAATTAAAAAAAAGTAATGAACAATAAGCCAGAAATTATTAGCACTAATAGCATTAGAAATAAGAGGATAAAGGAGCGATAATCCAAAACTTAAAGCTAATATAAGCAATGGAAAAAGGGCAAAGATTAAGTTTCCAAATAAGGTAGAATGAATTCTCCATTCTTCCTTAATCATTTCCCAAAACATGATTAATTTTTCACCTTTTCTAAAAAGAATTTCTCTAAACTTATTTTTTTCTTTTTAATATCTTTCATATTGCCAGCGTATAATAATCTGCCATGATGAATTATAGCCAAATTAGTGCATACTGATTCTGCAAATTCCAAAACATGAGTGGTTAAAAATATAGTATTGCCTTTGCTGATATAATCTTTTAAAAAATTTTTTACTTTATATTGCATGATAGGGTCTAAATTAATTAAAGGCTCATCAATAAAAGCAATAGCTGGCTCGTGCAAAAAAGCCTGAGCAAACATTAATTTTTGCCTAGTTCCCCTAGACAAATCCTTGCATAAAACTTTTCTCTCATTTCCAAATTCTAAAAAATTAAACCATTCATTAATTTTTTTTTCTGGATTTTCAATCTTTCTAATACTGGCAACAAAATTAAGATACTCTTCTCCTGTTAAAAAACTTGGAGGGCTTTCCAGTTCCGGAATAATGCCAACTAATTCCCTTACTTTAATAGGGTCTTTTAAAACATCAACCCCTAAAACATTCATTTCTCCGCTCGAAGGCTTAATTTGGCCAGTAAGCATTTTTACAGTAGTAGTTTTTCCGCTGCCATTAGGGCCAAGCAAACCAAATAAATTACCTTTATTAATAGTTAAACTAATATTGTCAACTGCTTTTAAATCTCCAAAAAATTTATTAACATTTTTAATTTCAATAACGCTTTCTGCCATGCTATAATTAAACATTATTATAATTTATTAACTTAATCATTAAGAAAAAAATAAATAATCCTTAAGCAAGTATTATTAAAATTGTTAATAAAATATATATTGCTTGCAAAATTTTTTCAACAAAATATTTATTTTTTTCAGCTAATTTTTTATAATCATTTGCAGTTTCAATTATAAACCAGCAAATTATTCCGCCAATTAATATTATTAACGTTTTTTGCTGTAAAATAGTGCTATTAATAATATTCATAGGGTAAAACAATGATAAAATATATACTATGAAGCCTGCAATTGCAATTACTTTATGTATTTTAAAATTAATCATGCTTTAATAATAGCATGCAACTTTTTTAAATCTTAATACTAAGTTTTTTATATCAATAAATTATTATTTCTTTGCATGGGATTAATTCAGGAATTCAAGGAATTTTTACAAGAATATAAAATATTAGGATTAGCAATAGCATTCATAATTGGTGCTGCAATTAATTCACTAGTAGCCTCTTTAGTTAATGATATCATAATGCCAGTAATTACCGCATTTATTCCCCAAGGGGCTTGGAAAGAAGCAACATTAATCCTTGGCCCAGTAGTTTTGAAATGGGGCTCTTTTTTAGCAAACATGATTAATTTTGTAATAATAGCTTTTGTAATTTTTATAATAGCAAAAATTTTCTTCAAAGAAAAGAAAGTAACAAAAAAATAATTAATTTTTAATATATTCAATTATTTCTTTCAAATTAATTTTTTCAATCTCTTTCCCTTTATCTTTGAATTTGCCGTAAATTTTGAAATATTTTATTTTATCCTTAATAAATTTAGGCACAAAAAAATAATTAATCTTGCTCCACCAATGATTCATAGGCACTGCTCCAACAGAGATGGCGGTTAATTTTTTGTTTTTTAATATTTCCCAGTTATTTTTTAAAAAATCAACCCAACTCATTTTGCCTCCATAAGTTCCAGACATTACAATAATGCTATCAAAATTTTTTAATAAATCATTTTTAACATCATCCATTTCAAAAACATCAGATTTAACAGCTTCGCTTAGCCATTTTGCATACTTTCCAGTTGAGCCATAAATAGTCTTGTAAACAATTGCAATACTCATAAAAAATAATTAAAGTATTAACTTATTTTAAGTTTTGTTATTATTTTCTTTAAAAAAACAATTTTAAATAATAGCTACTAATAGTAATTTTGTGGGAAAAATAAAAGAAGCTTTTTTAAAAATGGTTAAAAGCATTTTTAATGTTTTAAAATTAGCATATAAAATTGATTCAAAATTATTAATAATTTATTTTGTAACTGCTTTTATTGCAGGAATTAGCCCAGTATTTGTCTCCTATTTTTTTCAAATAGTAATTGATAATATTTTAACTGAACAATATAATCTAACAAATACTTTAGGTTTAACCTTATTATTTTCATTATTAACCTATTTTTCATTTATGTATTTATCTTCAGTCTTTAATGGATTAAACCAATCTTATTATGATTTTTTGCTTAGAAATAAACTTCAAACAGGATTAAATTATAAATTTTTGAAAAAGATTTCAAGTCTTGATTGTGAATATTTGGAGAATTCAGAAACCCAGAATTTTATAAATATTGTTTCAAACACTTATCTTTTTGAAATTCCTGATTCAATAAGAATAATAAGTTACATTTTTTCAAATATTATAGGCTTAATTAGTTCCTCAATTGCATTAATTTCTTTTGGATTATGGATTCCTTTAGTAATATTTTTTATTGCTCTCCCAAGGTTTTATTTTAAAGTAAAATACGGAAATTTTGTATGGTCAATGTTTGGAAAAAATGCTCCAGAATCAAAAAAATTATGGTATTTAGGAAGCATTTTAAGTAACACGTTTTCAATAATTGAATCAAGAGTTTTTCAATCCCAAGAAATGATTCTTGAAAAGCTTGATTCAACCCAAAAAATTCTTTATGAAAAAAATAAGATTCCGCTGGATAATTATAGAACTGTTTTAATAATTTCTCCTTTAATTGAAATTATTTTAATGAGTATTATAAGTTTATCATTCATTCCAAACGTTTTAATTGGAATAACTTCAATAGGTTCTTTTACTTTTTTTATTTCAATGCTAAATAAAGTTACTCATGATTTTTCATGGTTTTCAACAAGATTAGGGGAAATTTATGCCAAATCATTATTCATAATTCCTTTTTTTGAATTAATGAAACTTCCAAAAATAATAAAAGAAAATTCAGAGGCTATAAAAATTGAAAAAGTTTCACCGCACATTGAATTCAAAAATGTTTCATTTGCATACCCTAAAGGAAAAAACGTTCTTGAAAATGTATCATTTGAAATAAAACCTAAAGAAAAAGTTGCATTTGTAGGTGTAAATGGTGCAGGAAAATCAACTATAATAAAATTATTATGCAGATTCTATGATGTTACTACTGGTGAAATATTAATAAATGGAATTAATATAAAAAATATTAATCTTGAAAGCTGGTATAATTGCATCGGAACGCTTTTTCAGCATTTTATACAATACAATTTTTCAGTAAAAGAAAATATAATGCTAGGAAACCCAAAACTTAATGATGAAAAAAAAATGATTGAAGCTGCTGAAAAATCAGGCTCTTTGGATTTTATAAAAAAATTAAAAAATAATTATGATCAAATGTTAGGCAAATGGTATGACAAAGGTGAAGAATTATCAGGAGGGGAATGGCAAAAATTAGCAATAGCAAGAGCGATTTATCAAAATGCTCCCTTGCTTATTATGGATGAGCCAACAAGCGCGATTGATGCAGAGTCAGAATATAAAATTTTTAATAATTTAAGCAAAAGCCATAAAGATAAATCATTAATACTTGTTTCTCATAGATTTTCAACAGTTAGGAATGCAGATAAAATTTTAGTAATTGAAGATGGAAAAATAATAGAGCAAGGAACGCATGAAAAATTAATGAAATTAAATAAAAGATATGCTTCAATGTTTAAAACTCAGGCAAAAGGATACCAATAATTTTTTTTATTAATAAAATTTTTAAATTATTAACAAATTAATATTAATATTAAATGAAAAAATTATTTTTTATAGTAATATTATCCGTTTTTTTAATTTCAGGATGCACTTCAAATAATATTATTACTCTTAACGGAACAGAAATTAATAATTATAACGGCACAAGGCTTGATTCAATAAATGATTTCAGAGAGAATTCAATCAAAGGACCCCAAACTGTGAACATTGATAATTACAATTTAAAAATAACTGGATTAGTAAATAATCCTCTTACATATTCTTATGAAGAAATTTTATCCAAACAGGTTTATAAAAAACTTGTTCAGATTAATTGCGTTGAAGGCTGGAGTGTTAAAATATTATGGGAAGGAATATTAATTAAAGAACTGTTGGAAGAAGCAGGAATAAAGGATGAAGCTAATACTGTTATATTTTATGCTAGCGACGGATATTCAACATCATTGCCTTTGAATTATGTTTTAGATAATAATATTTTATTAGCCTATAAGATGAATAATGTCACATTGCCTGCTGAAAGAGGCTACCCTTTTCAATTAGTTGCTGAAGACAAATGGGGTTATAAATGGATAAAATGGGTAACTGAAATTGAATTGTCAGATAATAGTAATTATGAAGGCTACTGGGAAAGCAGAGGATATAATAATAACGCGGATTTAAGCGGCTCAAAATTCAATTAATTTATTGGTATTTTTACAGTAAAAGTGCTTCCTTTATTTAATTCGCTTGTAAAGCTAATTTTTCCTTTAAGCATTTCAGTTATTAATTTTGCAGTATAAAGCCCTATTCCAGTTCCTTCATAACTTCTTGATATTGAAGAATCAATCTGATAAAATTTAGTAAATATTTTATCAAATTTATCCTTAGATATTCCTATTCCAGTGTCTTTTATTGAAATTGAAAGCATATCCTTCTCTTTTTTTAATAATATTTTAACATAACCTTTATTTGTAAAAATCAAAGCGTTTTCAAATAAATTTGAAATAATTTTTGACAAATTAATCCTGTCACTATTAATCCAAATATCTTCTTTAAATGGCTTAAAAATAACTTTTATGTCTTTCTCTAAATATCCGTTGCTTTTTGATTCTATTATTTCTTTAATTAAATTGTTTATTGAAAACTTGGAATAATTAAGCTTTATTTTATTTTTTTCAAATTTTCCAATATTCAAAATATCACTAATCATATTTATTTCTTTTTTCGCATTTTTTTTAATTTTTAATATAACTTTTTTTTGGCTATCATCAATTTCTCCCAAATAATTATTTAAAAGCAATTCAGAATAGTTCATTATAGGAATCATTGGTTTTTTAAGCTCATGAGAAAAAACATTGACAAAATCATTTTTTATTTCATCTAATTCTTTATAATAAAGAAATTGTTTTTTAAATTTTTTTTCGCTTTCTATTAAATCATTTTCAATTTTTTTTCTGTCAGTAACATCTTCAATAATAACTAAATCTCCTAAAATTTTACCTTTAAAATCTTTTATTATTTTTCCGTGAATAATTCCAATCCTAGCCTCTCCTTTTTTAGTAATAAATTGAAGCTCGTAAGGAGGATTATCTTTTCCTTTAAGTCTTTCCTGTAATTTAACAAGGACTAATTCTTTAGATTTTTTGCTGAATAAAGAAAGATTTAATATATTTTTATTAATAATTTCATTATAATCATAACCTACTACTTTGCATGCCTGTTCATTTGCTTCTTTAATTATTCCATTTAAATCTAAAAATATTATTGCTTCAGGGCTTGACTGAAACAGTGTCTTGAATTTTTCTTCGCTTTCAGTTAAATCATTTTCATATTTTTTAAGTTTCGTAATTTCTCTTACAACAGCTACGCATCCGTTGAATTCTTCATTAATAAAAATAGGGGATAATTTTGCATAAAAATACATATCAACACCTTTAATTTTTAAAGGATATTCAAATTCGCTTATTTTGCCTTTTTTTGTTTCTTCAAAAGCGCTGTCAAACATGTTAACAAGAAACTTAGGCATTACTTGCGAAACTTTTTTGCCAAAAAAATATTCAGGATCAGAATATAATAAAGAATTTTTAGGAGCATGATAATAAGTAAACTTCGCGTCTTTGTTAAAAACAAACACTAAATCACTCATTGAAGATAAAGTGCTTTTGTATTTTTCTTCAGATTTTTTAATTCTTGAAATATCCTTAAAAATTCCTAAAGCAAATTTTTTGCCTTTTAATTCAATAACTGAAGATGTAATTAATACTGGAATAATTTTTCCGTCTTTAGAAATAATGTTACTTTCAACTTCATTGCTTACCTGCGATACAACATTTTTTTTAAAAACTCGTCTGCCTTCATCATTATCTGCATGAAGTTTACACTGATGCATGCCAACTAATTCTTTTTTACTTCTTTTAGTAAGATTTTGTGCAGCAATATTAGCATCAAGCAAGATTGAAGTATTAACATCAGCAATAAATGCTGCATCATTCATTCTGTTAAATAATTCCTTAAACTTTTCTTCGCTTTCTTTTAATTCAACTTGAAGCTTTTTGAGCAAAGTTATATTCGAAAGAGTAACATATAATTTCACTAAATTTTTTTTATCATCAAAAATGGGGTTGCCTGAAAGCATAAAAAACATTTTTTCCCCTTTCTTATTAGTTATCTCAAAAACGTAAGGTTCAATCTTAATTCCTTTTCCTCTTTGAATAAATTTATTTTTTATTAATTCTTTATTTGCCTTATCTACAAAGGGCAAATTAAACATGCTTTTTCCTACAATTTCTTTTTGATTGTATCCTGAGATTTCATATAATCTATTATTAACATCTAAAATTATTCCTTTTGGAGAGATTAATAGCATAACTTCAGGAGCATTATCAAAAATCTTTTTATATTTTTCTTCACTTTCTTTTAATGCTTTTTCAATTTTGTTTTTTTCAGTTACATCTTCACCTATAGATAATATCATCCTAAACTCGTTTTTTTCATTAATAAAAGTATTATTCCATTTAATGTTCTTTTTTTGGCCATCTTTTGTAACAATAATATTCTCATGAGTGTAATATTCCTTTTTTTTTAAAACAACTCCCGCCCAAACCTTATAAATTTCATCTCTTTCATTTTTAGGAATAAATACTTCAATCCATTTTTTTCCCATTACCTCACTTGATTTATATCCGGTTAATTTTTCAGCAAAGTTGTTAAAAATTAATATTTCAGAATTAATCCCTAATCCCACTATTATATTTGGCGCTGAAAATATTATTTTTTGAGAAAAATCTTTTTCTTTCTGAATATTTTCCTGTAATATTTTTTGCTCAGTAATGTTATCAATAAGCATTAAAACATTAAGCCCATTGCTTAAAATTATAGCTCTGGCATCAACCTCCCCTAAAAATGAGGAGTTATCTTTTTTTAAAAATTCGAATTTTAATTTAAGGCATCCTTTTTCAACAGTTTTTTTTAAAAGATTAATTATATTAAATTTAACTCCAAATTCTTTTTTAATAATGTTCTCTATTTTAATTTTTTTAATTTCATCCTTAGAATACCCTAACATTTTTCCAGTGCTTTCATTAATATCTATTATTTCCCCTTTAAGATTATGAATAATCATTGCCTGGCTATTATTTTTAAAAAGAGTTTTATAATCATCATCTTTTAATATTAATCCAAGTTCAATATTTTTTTTTTCAATCATTTTTTTATAATTTATGCACATTAATGCGTTTAATTATTTTTTTTGCCAATAATTTTTCTATAATTTCTTTTAATTTTTTAAAATTGCAAGGCTTTGTTATAAATTCAGAACCGCCAACATCAAAACTTGTAACTAAATCATTGCTAGTATTAAGAATTGTTAAAAATAAGATAGGTATTGAAGAACTAAAATTTTCCCTAATATTCTTTGCAACCTCATAACCGCTAAGATTAGGCATCATAACATCTAATATTATTAAATCAGGTTTATTTTTATTCTTCATAATGCTTAAACATTCTTTTCCGTTCTTTGCTAAAATTACTTTATAGCCTTCTTTTTCTAAAAATATTTTAACACTATCCCTTATATCTGCGTCATCATCCACCACTAAAATGGAATACATAGTTTTTTTTATATATCCTCACAATATAAATATTGCTTATTCTTTTTTTTGTAATAAACAAGTTTTTATTTTATTTCTAATTAATATTATTTTATGAAAATTAAAGTTTTATCATTAAAGCAACCATGGGCTGAACTGGTTGCTAGTGGAAAAAAAACAATAGAGTTAAGAAAATGGAACAC
>JAQVLH010000189.1 GCA_028704265.1 Candidatus Nanoarchaeia archaeon | reverse complement strand
GGAGAAAATATTCGCCCCAATATGAAAAAATGCAATTATGCATTTGGTTTTGATTATGAAGAAAAAATAAAAAGCCAAAATTATGTGCGACTCCCTCTTTATGCTTATTTTGGCGCAGGAGAAAATCTGACTACAAAAAAGAATCCTTCAAAAATAATTAAAGAAAAAACAAAATTCTGTAATTACGCTTATTCAAAAGATGCAAAAGAAAGAGTTGAATTTTTTAAAGAACTATCCAAATACAAGAAAATTGATTCACCCGGAAGATCAATGAACAATAGTCCACCAATAACCCCCGCTAATTTATCAATTTTTTTAAAACCGCTTCAATTTGCAGAGTCTTTCACAGGAAAATACCCTATTTCTTCAATGATTTCAAGACATTTTAGTAATTGGAGAAAAGATGTTATAAACTATCAAAGACAATTCAAATTCACAATTGCTTTTGAGAATAGTTCTTACCCAGGATATACTACTGAAAAAATATACCACCCTATGCTAGCAAATTCAATTCCAATTTATTGGGGAAATCCAGAAGTTAGAAGAGAGTTTAACACAAAGAGCTTTGTAAATTGGCACGATTACAATGATAACAAAAAAGTTGCTGACGTTATAATTGATTTAGATACAAATAACAAAAAATACATTAAAATATTAAATCAACCATGGTTCAATAAAAACAAACCGAATAAATGGTGCGGCGAAGAACGAATAATAAAACAATTTGAAAAAATATTCAAGGTGAAAAAAATTGCAAAAAAGTAAAAAAATTTGTATTGCAGCTTCGGCCGGAGGCCACCTTACTGAGGCACTTCAATTAAAGGAAGTTTGGAAAGGAAAAAAACACTTTTTTATTTCAGACAAAAGAATAAACGCGGTTGATTTAAGCAAGAAAGAAAAAGTTTACTTTATTACTCCCACAAGAAGGAACTTCGTAAAACTACTTGTGAGCCTTAATGAGACAAGAAAAATATTTTCAAAAGAAAATCCTGATATTATCATTTCAACAGGAGCTGAAATTGGATTTCCTGCAATGGTGCTTGGAGTAATTTTAGGCAAAAGAGTGATTTACATTGAAAGTATTGCAAGAATTAATTCACCTAGTTTAACTGGACAATTGATTTACCCATTCATCAAAGACTTTTATGTCCAATGGCCACAAGGAAAGAAATTCTTTCCAAAATCGAAATATGTTGGAGCTGTGATTTAAATGGTTACAAAAATATTTGCAACAGTTGGTTCCACCTACCCTCTTGACAGATTAATCAAAGAACTTGATATAATTGGAGAAAATAAAAAATATAAAATATTTGCTCAAATAGGCGAAAGTAATTTAATTCCAAAAAAAATAAAATTCAAAAAATTCCTTACTTACAGCGAAATGCAATCCAAAATGAAATGGGCTGATTTAATCATATCCCATGCAGGAGCAGGAAGCATAATTGATTTACTTGCCTCAAAAAAAAGATTCATTCTTTTTCCCAGATTAAAAAAATTTGGTGAAGCGATTGATGATCATCAAGAAGAAATATGTGAAGCATTTGAAAAAAAATATGGGATTAAATGGACTACAAATGAAAAAGAAATTGAATCCAAAATAATTTCTTTAAAAAAGACCAAAATAACCAAGAAGACCGAATTGATAAAAGAGATTAAATACTTACTAAGTTAACAATCAGACTAAATTTTATATAATTTCACTTTGAATAGACTATTGGGACTAATATGAATCCTCACGCCAAAGAAGCTAAATAAGCTACGAAATAGGAAGAATAACCTGTTTTTTAAAAATAGTTTAATGTAATAATAAAATCCATATCGCTCTAGAATAATTTCTTCAGTTTCTTTACAAGAGATTAATCCAGAACTAAAACCCCCTGCCTGCATATTAGCCACACATAAATTCAATTTTTTTATCTTAATTTTTTGACTTAAAAGATCACAAAAAAAATCAAAATCTGCTGAAGATCTATATTTTAGATTAAAATAGTATTTTTTTAACCAATACCTTTTAACAAAAGATGCTTGATGAGGAGGCATATCTCCATTTTTTAACTCAGAAATTGATGCGACTTTTGAATGTCTTTTAATTTCTAATTTTTCTTTAGGATAATATGATATAATATTACCAAATACTAAATCATAATCATTTTGACTAAATTCATAAGCGACTTTTAATAAAACTTGCTTATCTACTAAAACATCATCAGAATTTAAAAAATAAATTACATCACCTGAAGCTAGATCAACACCTTTATTCATCGCATCATAAATCCCCTTGTCTTTTTCTGAAACTATTTTTGAAATCTTTTTTTTGTATTTATTAACAATTTTCAAAGTATCATCTGTTGATTGGCCATCGATAACAATATATTCTACATGCTTGTAAGTTTGATTTAATACTGATTTTATAGCTAGTTCTATTGTTTTGGCAGAATTAAAACAGACCGTTACAACTGAAATTTTAATATTCTTATGCATTACAATTCACCAAAAAATTATTTTTTCCATGCATATG
>JAQVLH010000188.1 GCA_028704265.1 Candidatus Nanoarchaeia archaeon | reverse complement strand
GATTATAAACCTCATGAAGCTTGAGAGTGGAGAGCTGATGTTTAACTTCAAGGAAGTGAGCATTCTGAAAATAATTGAAGAGGCTTTAAGAAAAAAAGCTGCATTCATCAACCTTAAAAGCATAAGGATTGAAAAAAAAATAAAAGATGTGACATTAATAGGGGACTTTAATTTGCTAAGGGATGTCATGCTTAACATAATTGACAATGCTGTAAAATTCTCCCCTGAAAAAGCAGTCGTTACAATAAAAACATTCATTCAAAAAAACAACCTGCTAATTGATGTTATTGACCAAGGCATAGGTATGGAAAAAGATGATGCTGATAATTTATTTGTCAGCTTCAAGCAATCAGAAATGGGCAGGAAAAAAGGAGGCTTCGGAATAGGCTTGGCAGTTTCAAAAATGATTGTAGAAAAGCACAACGGTACGATAAGCGCAAAAAGCTCCCCTGGAAAAGGAAGCACTTTCACAGTTTCGCTGCCTTTAAAAAGCAAATTAGGTGAAAAAAAATGAAAATACTACATATTGAAGACAATAAGATGGTAATTGATGTGGTCAAAGAAATGCTTAAGGGCAACGAGTTCAAATCATGCGAATCATTGGATGATGTAAAAGTTAAAGACTTGAAATGGGCTGATTTAATATTTCTTGACTTAATTCTTGACGCTTCATCAGTTGAACTTAAAGGATTAAAAGTTCTTGACCTAATGAAAAAAAACGGCATGAAAAAAAAGGTGGTGATTCTTTCAGCATTGCCTGAAGAGGCAAAAAAAGCAAAATTTAAGTATAATGATTTGGTTATTGGAATTATAGGAAAGCCTTTTTTAAAAAATGATTTGGATAAATATGTAAAAAAAGCGAAAAAGTAATGTTTATCCCCTTAATTTTTCATAATGCTGGATTATATTTTTATTTCTTTATAATTTGAAAGTATGAAATCCATCATTGGCTTTGCAACAATTCCAACCTGCTTAGTGTATTCTTCATAGCACTTTTTTGCCAAAAATGAAAATACTGTAATTTTGTCTTCCTCTGTTGCTTCTTTCTTGAATACAATTTTTGAATTAAAACCATTTTTTTCGCAAGTTTCAATAATTTTATGCTTTTTCATAGCCTCATCCATTGAATCGTAAATTATTACCAATGCTTTTTCCCCCATCATTTCATAAAAAGGCTTTGCCAAATCTTTTATGAAAAAATCTTCAATCATATTAATCAACCACCTTTGGCAGTATTATTTTTACATCTGTGCCTTTTTTTGGAACACTTGAAATCCTCATTTCCCCATTATGAGCCCTGACTATGTATTTTGACAATATTAAACCTAAACCCAAACCCATGTTTAAGTTGCTGTAATCCTCATTCTGAGAATAGCTGAATATCCTAGTAATCTCCTCATCAGTCATACCTTTTCCAGTGTCAGAAATTCCTATTATAAAATGTTTTTTTTGGTCATCAAGCGAGACTGTTATTTTTCCAGAATCTGTGAACTTGATTGCGTTGTCCAAAATGTTGCTTACAACTAAGTGTATCTTGTTTTCGTCTAAAATAACATTTCCTATTTTCTTAATCTTCTTTACTATTTTTATGCCTTTCAAATCAGCCTTTGTCTCGTTTTCAAAGATTGTTTTTTCCACCAGTTCGTTTATTTTAAACGTTGATGTGTTTATCTTGGCTTCCCCAGTCTCAAAATTTATTACATCTAAAACCTTATTTATCAAGTCCTTCAAGTAATTGCTGTTCTGTATTATTTTTTGCAGGTATTTCTCCTGTATATCTGAAGGGTTTTCTTCAAGCATCACTGAAGCATAACCAACAATTGGGACTAACGGGTGCCTTAATTCATGGGACACTCTCATTAACAGCTGGTTTTTCAGCTTTATCATGTTTTCCTCTTCCATTTTTTTGAGAAGTATCCTGTCATTGAATTCCTTGATTTTTTCCATCTCTTTTTCTTGGGTTATGTTTCTTAGGCTTAGCTGGAAGGATTTTTTTCCTGATTCTGAATTGATAGTGTTCAATATTGCGCTGAAAACAAAGCCGTTAATTTTTGTTTCAAAAGTATTATTCAATAGTTTTTTGCTGATTGTGTCAAAAAATACTCTTTCACCTTTTATATCCAATAATTTCAAATCATTTATGCTTTTTTTAATCAAATCCTGCTTTTTTTTGTTGAACGTTTTTTCAAAAGCCTTGTTTAATTTTGATATTTTTCCATCTTTGTCAAAAATTATTAAAATATCATTTGAGGATTCGAATATTGACTCATAGTCATTTTTTAGCTGAATAATTTTTTCTTCGCTTTTTTTCTTATCAACCTCCCTGTAAACTGACTGCATTAATAATGTGGCCTGGAGTAAGTCAGTCTTTGTGTAATTTAATTTCTTATTTGCTAACCCTACAACTCCTATGATTTCTTTTCCGCTAAAGACTGGAAAAGTCATGTATTTGCTTAAATGCGCATGGCCTTTAGGATAGCCTTTTTTAAATTTATTTGGGGCCTGAAAATCATTTATTATTA
>JAQVLH010000187.1 GCA_028704265.1 Candidatus Nanoarchaeia archaeon | reverse complement strand
GAATTAATTGATTTACAAGCTCTTGTTTCCCCAAGTGTTAAAGTAAACTAATTTATCTAAATCTAATCTAACTGGCGCTGAAGGAATATTTTTTCCATAACCAATTGCAAAAATGCCTCTTAAAACAATATTAAGGTCTTCCACTTTCATAATTCTTAAAATTTTATCTTCATCATAAGCTCCAACCCAGCTGCTTGATAATCCTAAGCTTTCAGCTTCAAGCATCATATTTTGCATAGCGATGCTGCAATTTTGAATAGAATAGTTCATTTCCCCTCTTTGTCCAAAAAGCATTCTTAATTTGCTATCATCACTTAAAACAATGATTATTGCAGGAGCATTGCTTATCCAATATTGGCCTAAGCAAGCTTCAGAAATTTGCGATTTTATTTTATAATCATTCACTACAACGAATCTCCAATTTTGAACATTTCCGCTGCTAGGGCTCCATCTTCCTGCTTCCAATACTTTAAACAATTTATCATTTTCAATATTTTTTTCTAAGTAATCCCTAACACTTCTTCGTTTTTTAATTAATTCAAGCATATCCATAAGGTTTTAATTGTAAGCCAGGTTTTAAAATATTTATGCTATTCAATGAATTAGTTATTGTATTTGATAATTTATCAAAAACTTCAAAGAGATTAGAATTAACTGAAATATTAAGCAATTTTTTTAAAAAATTAAAATGCGAAGAAATAGGATTTATTACTTTGCTTTGTATGGGAAAAATATTTCCAGCAAGCGAAGGAAAAGAATTAGGAATGGCTAGTAATTTAATGATTGATGCAATAGCTTTAGCAAGCGGTTCTGAAAAAAATGAAGTTAAAAAACAATGGAATATTTATGGAGATATTGGAGAAACTGCCAAGAAATGTATGAGCAAAAAAAAACAAGTATCATTAATAATTAAAGAATTATCAATAAAAGAACTAAAAGAAGTATTATATAAGCTTCCTGAAATCTCAGGCAAAGGAAGCTCTGATTTAAAATTAAAATTAGTTAGCAAATTATTGTCAATGACTGATTCTTTAGGCGCAATGTATTTGACAAGAATAATGATTGGAAGCATGAGAACTGGAGTAGGTCAAGGAGTAATAAGGGATGCTTTAGCTAAGGCTTTTAATGCTAAACCAGAAGATGTTGAAAGAGCTTATAATTTATGCGCTGATTATTCAATTGTTGCGTCAAAAGTTTGCAGTAATCCTGAGTTAATAATTAATCCAAAAATTATTCTTTTTAGTCCAATAAATATGATGCTTTTTTTGAAAGCCCAAAGCGTCAAGGAGGCTTTTGAAAGAGTTGGCAGGCCTGCAAGAATAGAAGTAAAATATGATGGAATGCGCGCTCAGATTCATAAGAAAGATAATGAAATACAAATTTTTACAAGAAATTTGGATAATGTTTCTAATCAGTTTCCTGATGCGATTCAATTAGTAAAAGAATGCGTAACTGCTAACACTATTATTTTTGAATGCGAAATAGTTGGTTTCAGCCCTAAGACTAATAAACCTTTAGCTTTTCAATTTTTAAGCAAGAGAATAAAAAGAAAATACGAAATTGAAACTGCAATAAAAGAAATCCCAATTAAAATGTTTTGCTTTGATTTATTATTGCTTGATGATAAGAATTATTTAGATGAAAAATTTATTGACAGGCATGAAGCTTTAAAAAAATCAATAAATGAAAATAATAATATCATGCTTGCTAAAGGAATAATAACTAAGGAAGATTCTGAGGCTGAAAAATTATTTAATGAAGGAATAAAAGAACAGGAAGGAGTAATGTTCAAAAGTTTAATAGCTCCATATAGTCCAGGAGCAAGAGTAGGCCATGGAGTCAAATTAAAAAGCCATATGAAAGAATTAGATTTAGTAATAACTGAAGCTTATTATGGCAAAGGAAGAAGAAAAGACTGGTTTGGCAGTTTTACTCTTTCTTGTTATGATACAGAAAATGATAAATATCTTACTATAGGTAAATTAGGCACAGGGTTTAGCGATGAGCAATTAAAAGAGATGAATGAATTAGTTAAAAAATCAATAATTTCAAAAGATGATGAAAAAGTTATATTATCTCCTAATATTGTAGTGGAAGTTGAGTATGAAGAGATTCAAAAAAGTCCCACGTATTCTAGCGGTTATGCTTTAAGATTCCCTAGATTAGTAAGGATAAGGTATGACAAAAAGCCTGATGAAGCCAGCAATTTATTTATGATTGATGAATTAAAATAAGAATGCATGCGTTCAATAAAATTTTTCTCATCATTGTTCAGATAGGGATAACAATATCATTACGCATGCAAGTTTCAATTATCTCACTTCATAATAAAAAGATTTTTAAATAGAATTTTGCCATTATGTAGTAGTGATTTAATAATGGATGAAGATTTTATTGAAGAAATTAGGCAAAAATTCGAATTAAACCAATACGAAGTCAAAATATGGCTTTCTTTATTAACTATGGACGGCAAGACTATTTTTAAAGTGTCCGACGGGCGGATAGGGCAGGCGGATCTCGCCAAATTCATA
>JAQVLH010000186.1 GCA_028704265.1 Candidatus Nanoarchaeia archaeon | reverse complement strand
TGCACAAACTATTTAAAAATTACTTCTTCACTATGTTTTTATAACATATTTAACCGACTTTTGAATGCATCGCAATGAACGCGACTTCAAGCTCATTACCAAAAAGCGCAACAATATAAATTCTATTAATATAAAATTCAGAAAACCTTTATTTATTACTAATTATAATAATATTATTATTTAATGGAATAATTTATTGTTTTTGTATAATATTGCTTTTTTAGATAATAATAATTGCTTAAATAGGTAATTCTTAGGTGACTACAAAAAGCAATAAATGTAGACATTTTTATAAAAATATTAAAAATGTAGTCACTATTAACATTCTATTAATAAAAAATTCAGGAAATATTTATAAAAAATCGCTGCTTTGTTTGATTTTAGTATTTTTAAAATTCGAGCAAGAATTAATAGCGCTTGACATTTTACGGGGTGCGTGTTCTTAGTGAGAATTAATTTAATAAATTATTTAAAATTTTGTTTTGTTTTTAGTGTTTTGAAATATTTGAGTTAATTTTAATTTTTTTAAATAATTTTTAACTAATTTATCTGAGGGGTTGAGCAATAATGATTTTTTATATAATTCAATTGATTTTTTAATATTTTCTTCTTTATGTGCTCTGCTTCTATATATAGCACTTAATAAATCACTTAACTTTGCATTTTGAGTTATTCCAAAAATTGCATCCATTAATTTCATTTTGTAAGCGTTTTTGTTAAAATATGTAAAAACAAGTTCATCTCCTGAAGGTATTTCAATATTACAATCAACATAATATGTTTTATTATTTATATTAAATTTATTTAAAAAATGAATTCCTTCATTGCTTGTTGCTAACTCTACATCTAATCCAGTTTTTAATGCAAAAATTGAATATAATGTTGCAAAAGCAATACAATTTCCTTTACGAGTATCAATAATATTGCTTAATTCAGGAAAATGTGATTTGTGTTTAAAATTTTGATAAATGATTTTATTAAGCGAACTCATTTTAGTATAATCATTATTTAAATCAACAAGGCAAATAATTGAATCATAAATTTTGTTTAATTGATTATAATAATTTTTTAATTCTTCATTATTTATTCCGCTAACTGCTAAAGCATAATTCATTAATTCATTGCTTCTTTTTTCA
Organism: Candidatus Nanoarchaeia archaeon; assembly: GCA_028704265.1. Classification (GTDB taxonomy): domain Archaea; phylum Nanobdellota; class Nanobdellia; order Tiddalikarchaeales; family Tiddalikarchaeaceae; genus JAQTTT01. Next base: position 1,428 of record JAQVLH010000186.1, on the reverse strand, counting down.
TTGCTTTTGCAATTTATTGAATCCATAATCGTTTTAGGGTTATTCATTAACGTTTCTTCTAAATCATTCGTATAATTTGTTGAATAATTAATTTCTAATTTTTGCATCATATTTTTTATTAAAAAATAATATTTAAAAATTTTGCTTATTAGAAACCTTTTTTAATAGTTCTTTGCCTAATAATAAATAGGTGATATTTTAAAAATGGCTAAAAAAATAGTTTCTAAAAACGATGTTAAAGAAGATCCTTTGGTTTCTGAATTAAAATCAATTTTTAATGAAAATCTTGTTTCAGTTTCTAAAGTGGAATTTGTAAAAGAGCAAGATGATGAACAAAAAGGTAAAGATTTAGCTCTGCCAAAAACTGAAGAGCAGATAATTGCAGTAATAAATGATTTGGTTGACGAAAAAGTTTCAAAAATAATGGAAAATTATAAAGGCACTAAAGCTAAGATTTTGCCATTAAGCGGATTATGGCAAAGCTGCTATGATCAAAAATTTGAATTAATGAGCGCAATAACAAATCCTCAAAGCAGCAAAACATTATATGATAAGGGTTTTATCAAAAGCTTAACTGCTGCGCAAGTGCTTAAATCAATGGCTTTGGAAAAATTAAAGAGATATATTTTATCAATAATTCTTGTAGGAAGCACTTCAAGAGGAACAATGCATGAGCATAGTGATGTGGACATTTCATTTGTAATAGATGACACTGATGTCAAAAAAATGTCAAGGCATGAAGTATTAGCAAGGCTAAGAGGTATGATTCTTGAAATGGCTGCAAAGACAGGCTTTGAATTTAACATTCAGGTTTATTTATTGACAGATTTCTGGCAGGCATTAAGGGATACTCAGCCTGTAATATTTAGCATGGTAAGAGATGGTGTTCCATTATATGACACTGGAATGTTTATGCCTTGGAGGACATTGCTAAAGACAGGAAAAATGAAACCAAGCCCTGAATCCGTTGACCAATTTTTTAAAACTGGAAGATTGCTAATCGAAGATGTTAATAATTCAATTAAAGAAATAGTAATTGAAAGATTATTTCTATCAATGTTCAACCCTGCGCAGGCTGCAACAATGCTTGTCGGAATTCCGCCAACCCATCACGGAGACACGCCAAAAGTTTTCAAAAAATATTTTGTTGACGAATATAAATTAATTGAGCCAAAATATGTTGAATATTTAACTGAAATTCTTGAATTAAGAAAAGGCGTTGAATATGGAAAAATAAAAGATATTTCTCCTGAAAAATTTTTAGAGCAAATGAAACACGCAAAAGATTTCCAAGACAGAATGGATAAATTATTCAAGGATGTCAGGGAAGACATGATAAAGAAATCATTAGATGAATCTGAAAAGAAATGCATGCAAGCAATAATTAATACATTAAAAGCAATGAATGTAAAGGCAACAGAAAAAGAT
>JAQVLH010000026.1 GCA_028704265.1 Candidatus Nanoarchaeia archaeon | reverse complement strand
AATCTTTAAGGAATAGTTAATTCAGAAGAATTTAAAAAATATCATCAAGAAATAAAAAAAAAATTAAAGAATGATTTTAATGAAATAGATTTTGATTAATTTTTATTATTTTTTTTAAATTTTTCAATAAATTCAACTATTTTTTACAATTTTTTCTTTTCACTTTTTGACCATGTTTTTAATTGATTGTAAAACATTTTATGAGTATAATTATTATTAATTATAAATTGATTAAATATAGGAATTAATAGTTCTAATTGAGGAATTATATTCTTATTTCCTGAAATATTATAATCCGCAAGCTCAATGAAAGCATTAATTACTTCTGCTTTCTCATTATCTTCAGAATATGTATTATAGCAGTTATTAAATATTTTAATTAACGGTTTTGTTATTATCTTGCCTTCTGTTTCATATAATTCAACTGCTTTTGATTCTGGTGTTCCGCATAAAGCTGCCATGCATTCTATAGGTTTTTTAGATTTATCAATGGAATGAATAGCACATAATTTATCGCTTTTTAAAAAAAAACAGTGAGTTTTATTGCTACTTTTTTCTGAATTAAAATAATAATTTGAAGATTTAGGCATTAAGCAGTTTTTATTTTCAAGTTCCCAGTATTCATTTTTAGAGATAAACGAGTCATCTTTGCTTATATTAAGCAATTTACAAATATCATCAGCTTCACTAGGAAATACCAAAGGTGGATTATTGCAACATTCAGCGCATAATTTGCAATTTGCTTTATACACAAAGGGGATATATTCAATAAAATCAGAAGAGAGTTTTCTTTCAAAATCAAAAACATAATATGTTCTTCCCTCAATGCCTACAACTGTCTGAACAAAATTAGACTTATATTTTAATATTTTTCTGAAAAATTCTGTAAGGGAATCTATCATATCTTGAAATAATATGTAATCTTTTTTTTCATCTTTGAATTCTTTTTTAAAATATTCAAGCATGTTGTCATTTATCATGAATAAAGGCATAAAAAAAATATAATAATTTTTATTTTAAAATGTTTGTAATTACAAAAGTTTAATATTTATTTCTTAATAGCTATTGATTGGATTGTTTTTTTTATTGAATTGGCATATTCTGCGAGATTCATGAGCATTCCCATTTCGCTTGATTTTATTGAAGCTTTTGGGTTGGTGCTGAAGAATTCATTTTTCATAGGAGCAAAACTATTTCTCCAGTCATTAATCCTTTTTTCTTTTATTTGTACTCCCCAGTTGCAGCCCCATTCCATAAATTTCAAAGTCTCATACTTTTTCTCTGCATCATCTATTATTTTTGTTATTTTACTCAGGTCAGTTATTTTTGCAGGCAAGGATTTTGTAATTTCATCGCCAACATTCATATACTGCTTGTTAATATTCCAGTAGCTATAGTTTTCTCCGTAATATGAAGAATGAGTTACAATTAGATTTTTTGCTCTAAGCAATTTATCCAATTCCTTTTTTGAGGCTAATTCATTAGTTATTTTATTATAAATATCATCTTCTTGCCGTTCATAAAATAATGTAAGGCTTAATTCAGGAATATCTTTTAATGCTATTATTTCCTTCTCTAAATCTTTTGAAGTCTCTAATTTTTTAAAAGAAGACCCTAAATAAAGCCCTTTTCTATTAATTAAGTTATTATAACTTTTAAAGTTCTGAATTACTGAATTAATATTCATTCCCTGTCCAGCAAATTCTTTTTCCATATTGCTAAACCAAGTATTTTTTTCCTTTTCAACAAGGTAGCACCTGTAGATTAGCGCTACAGGGATGCCGAATTTTACTCCGAATGAATCCCAAGTAAGATAATTAGATATTGCAGGATAATTTTTTTTGAATTCTTTCTCAGCAGCTCTGCTTGGATAAGGCTCATTATTATCAGGCCTTTGGTTGCGAAATAGCTCTTTAATTCTTTCATCTTCTTTTTTTGGCAGAATATAGCTATCATTAAGTTCATTTTCCGCTTTATTTTCATTTAAAGCCAGCCAATTATCCTGCATTTTAAGCGAATTTAATATTATATTATCATTGCTGATTTTCAGCAATTCATCATAGATTTTAAGTGTTAAGTCTTTTCTCATCCCTTTCATTATTGAAACATATAATGAGTTCATTAATCGGGTGTTTACTGCCAATTTTAGCTGCTCTAAAGTTTTTCTCTCTTGGCAAGTATTTCCTGAACCATATTTAACTTCTTTCCATCCTTCATCAAGAAAAGAATAATGCTTATCTATTTCTTTATCTGTTTTTTCGCTTAATATCCATTCCAAAGGTGGCTGAAATTTTAATTTAAAATCATTCTCATCAAGTATTTTTATTTTCTCTATTGTTTCTTCTTTATTATATCTTATTATTTTTTCTTCATCTATTTTCATATAATTTAATAATTCATTTTTTGGACTTATTTTGGATAATACTTTATAAGAACTTATCATCTCTTCATGAAGCAACCAGTAAGCCATCTTTTCAATGCGCATTAGCATTGAATATGCACCAGTACTATAAAACCAGCCTAATGCTTCTTCTGACCTTCCCCGGTTAACTGAAGGGCATAAAAATTCAAACTCTTCATTATGCTCTTTTGCCCATAAGTAAGATTTATCTTTGCCTAATTCAGGTTCCATAAATTTCAGCAAAGAATTTGAAGAATCTAATTTTTTTAAACACTCATATGAATTTATTACTTCATCAACCCAAACTCCTAAATCTCCGCCCATAATTAATAATTTTTTCAAATTCCAATATTTAAAAGGTTTTAGAATTAAACAACAATTAATTAAAATAAATATTATTAATTTTTAAAAAAATATTAAATTAAATTTTTTAATATTAAATCAAATATTTAATGCAATTATTGGCCCGTTCGTATTAATAAGGGTTTGAAACATCATTTTTATATATTGGCTTAAATCAGCGGTTTCAGTTATTTTTGGAATTTCCAATAATTCATTATATCTTTTGTAATTAAAATTATAAAATAATTCCACATAATCTCTTAATTTTTTATCAAAATCATTTAACAGGACTATTTCATTTTTCGAAGCAGGCTTTTTAATTAAAAAGTCACACAGCTCTGAAAGCTGATCCCCTATTTTTTCATATTGCTCTATTATTGTATACAATGGTCCGGGCAATGAATAATTTGTGTTATAGCCTTTATTGATTAATCTTCTTAGATAATCCGCAGTTTTGTCTATTTCGATTTCCATCACTTTTGTTGTTTTAAGCCAATTTGAATCATTTGTTTTTGCAGCCTCTTTGCATTCAGAACACATGAATGTTAGAAGGTGAAAATATCTCCTGAGTATTTTTCCAAAATCTTCTCCAGTTTCTAACCCTATATTTTTAATAATCAGGTGATTTTTTGTTTGCTCAATTATGCTGAATCCCAATAATTGCTCCCTTATCATTTCCTGAGATTTTAGCAGTTCTTCTGGATTAGAAAACAATATTTTCACCTGATTGTATCCGGTTTTATATGCTGCGCCTATTATTTTTCGGATAGATTTTTCTAATCCTGAAATATCAATATTTAATTTTTTTTCTAATTTTTCCCCTTTGTATATTGAAATTAATAAATCTTTATTGAAATTTTCAACATTTACCTCATTTCCTTTTATTAAACCATTTTCCTGAATCCATTTTTGTGGCAGGGTTACAGTAAGGCTTGAATCTCCATGTTTAATTAAAGTTCTTTTCATATATAATTAATACATTGACTTTTATTATAAAAATTACTATTTTGTGTACACAGTGTACAAAATGTATACATATTATTTTTATGGAAGTTTTGCATTTAATACATTTATGTTTAACAAAATATTGCTTAACAAACTAAGAGTTAATGAATTCATTTCAAAGGATGAGTTCAATAAATTAACTAACAGTGATTCAAAAATTTATCGAGCTGAATCGCCAGTAGTTGATTATAATTTTTTTAAAGAAAATTTTAAAAATATTTATTTAGATAAACCTGCAAAAAGCAGGCAATGGATAAAAAATGATGAAGAAAACAATTATATCAAAAAAGTAAATTATTTGCTTTTTCTATCTAACAATGAATTAATCGAATATGAAAACAGCGAATCTTTTATATCAGAAAAAAATCTTCACCCAATGTTTTTTGATGATGGAGAAGATATTTATTATGAATATTCTAAAAAAACATTGAAAGAATTTATGGAACAATATTCAAATATTGAAACTTTAATCTTGCTTGAATCTAAAAGCGCTAATATGAGCAATTATGACAATTATGAAGGATTAGGCAGCCCGGATGCCGATATTTATAATTACACTTTTTTTAGCATGAAGGCGAAAATATGAAAGAATCAAAATATTTTTATGCACTCATAGGTCCATCTGGAACAGGAAAATCCCCTTTTATAAAATCAATAAGTGAAATAATTTCAAATAAAAAAATTAACACTAATTTTTTAATGTATACTAGCAGAAACAAAAGAATAAATGAAATTGATGGTCTTGATTATTATTTTAAAAATGAAGAATACATCAAAACTTTAGATTCTGATATTTATACTAAAGCAAATGTCCATGGAAATTTGCAGGCAATAGGCATTAAAGACATTGATAATTGTTTTGATTCTTGCAATATTATTATTAAAGATTTGCATTATTTGCTAATTAATGATTTGAAAGATAAATGCATCGCTGTCTCTGATTATGATATCAAATTTAAAAAAATATTTTTTTCACCAAGAGAATTAAATAGTATTCATGAGGTTATAAAATTAGATTATGACCCAGTAGTTTTTTCTAATATTTATGCCAGAAATGGTGATGAAAAAAATGCTTTAGTGAGGGCTAAAAATGCAATTTCTGAATACGAGTTTATTGGAAGTTGCGATTATTTTATTCACTCTAAAACTCCTGAATGGAAATATTTGATAAACCAAAAACTAATGTCTTCTCAAAAATGCGCAGAGAATTACTCTAGTGAAATTAAGCAATTTATTGATATAATGGAAAAAAATTAATTTAATCCTTGATATAATTTTATAAATTCATAATTTTTTTCATTAAAAATAAGTTTTTCTTTTTCTGTAGCTCCGCAAATCATAAAATATATGTTTAAATCAATTTCATGGTTGAGGTTATAATCTGAAGGAACATATTCCTTTCTAGAAATAATCTCAACTTCAAGTATTTCATTTAAAGTAGTTTCATTTATCATATTTATTTAACATTTCATTAATACATATAAAATTTAATCGATAGTATACGAATTTTAAAAAAAATTATTGATTAATCATTATATTTGTAGGATAATAAATTATATTCTTCCGTGCTGTAAACGCATACTCCTTCTTCGTGCCATAATACGAACTCTTTAATGCCTGAATCTAATGCCATCTTGCTGCATATTGTGCAGTAGGGCTTTCCTGCTCTTGAAGGTTTGTCATTCTCGTCAAGTCGAATGAAATATAATCTTGAGCCTTTTAATTTATCAGGATTATTTCTTAATGCGTTCATTATTGCTCTTTGTTCTGCGTGAACGCAGCAGGTTTTGTCAGTGACTTTTTTGTGATACTCATCCTTGGAATAATTGCATCTTCGTTGGCTTTCAAGTTCTCCTGCCGGACTATTATAACCCCTGCCTATTATTTCATTATCTTTGACTATTATCGAGCCGCATTTTGACCTTTCACAAGTAGCATTTAGTGCTATATCTGCGGCTTTCATTAAATATTCAATCGCTGCTTTTTCTTCAGCATTTTTTAAAAAATTCATAAAGATAATAATAATAAAGTATTTTATAAACATTTTATTTTAATTATACAAAATAAGATTAAAATTAAGCAAATAAATTAATGAAAATAAATAACATATTAACGTGCCCAAAAAAATTTTTATAAGTTAGTTTTATAAACATTCTAAATGTTATTAGCTTATGAATAAAAATTATTTTTTATTATTAAGTTTAATATTTTTAGCAGGATGTACTTCTAGTAGTATTTATACTAATTGGACTGAATGTGAAAATAATATTCAATTTAGAAATGTTACTAACTACGGTTTAATAACTGTTGAAAATAGAAGTTGCGCTGAATTAACATCAGATGATATTATTTTAGGCCTTGCAGATTTACCTGTAGGTTATATGTTAATTAATTCTAGTTCTGAATCCTCTGAATTATCTTATTTGGTTGGAACTATTAATGGTGTAAATTATACTATGGAAGATTTGGGATATGTAGGAAGTGCTCAAAGTGAATATAAATATGAATCAATTAATGAAAATTATGGAGTTGATTTCATTGTTTCTGTTTATTCACCTGAAGGTGTTAAAAAGAGATTTACTATAATGAATGAATCATGGTATGAAGGCATTCCAATAATGGATGATGATTATGATATTTATTTAGTTAGTGGTAAGAAGTTAGGAACTAATTCAGTTAATTATGCAGTAAGGTATAATGAAACAGTTGATGGCGTAACTAATGAACAATTTCAATATAATCAGTTCTTTTACATTGACAAGTATTGGGTTAACACTTATGTTTGGGGAGATGAAGGCAGTTTTAATCCTGAAACAATTGAAGAGTTAAACCTATTAGCTTTGAACAAAATAAATGTTCTTATGAATAATGAATAAAACAGAAATGTTTTATTCTTATTTTTTTTTATTAATTTAATTTTATATTTCTATTCCAAATACTGTTCTTACAACTATTCCTATTAAGAAGGTAAATATTGCTATTCCCATGCTTACTCCTGCCATTTCTAAAAATCTTTTTTTAAATGAAACATCTTTGGCAACTGAGATATAAAATGTAAATAAGAATATTATTGTAAGGGCAGTTAATAGCATTACAGCAAGTGCAATGTAAACATTGCTAAATATAAAATAAGGAAGTACTATTAATATTACTGCTAATATGTAAGATATTCCAGTGTATAATAATGCTGTTATTGGGTTCTTTTTTGATTTCTTTTCTTCACCAGTCTTTGTTGACAAGTATTCAGAAGCAGCCATTGACAATGATGCAGCAATTCCCATTATTAATCCTGTTGTTGCAATTAATTTTGAATTCTGCATAGTAAAAGTAATTCCTGCTATTGTGCTTGTAATTTCAACTAATGCATCATTTAATCCTAGCACTATTGAGCCTGCATAATTTAATTTTTCTTCACTAATCATATTAATTAATTCAGATTCGTGTTTTTGCTCATCACCCATTATTTTTTTTGATTCCTGCAATGACTGAATAATTTTTTCATAATTTATTTGAGCTTTAGCTTCTCCTTTCTCCATTAATTTTAAGCTGAAAGTTAATCCTAAAATTTTAGCAAGCATTATATAAAAAAATATTTTAAACCTGAAAGGTTTAACTTCAATTTTTGAATATTTTTTAAAAGTATCATAATGTTCTAATTCATCTTTTGAAATATTAAATAAAACTTTTTTATTTTCTGCATTCTTAGTCATTTCTGATAATTTTTTATAAATATGATATTCTGTAATTTCATTTTTTTGAGAAATAATAATATTTTGCTTAAAATTTTGGCTTAGTTTATTATTTTGCATGATAAAAATAAGACTTGTTAAATTTTAAAGTATTTCTTTCAATAAAAAGATAATAGTGTTTAGAAAATGTTTTAAATGTATATTGAATAAATATTTTTTATAGTGATTAATGTATGATAGAAAACCTAATTTTCCTTTTTATTTTCTTATTATTATTAACTAAAAGTGCAGAATATGCTATTAAATATTCTAAAATTGTGGCAAGAAAACTTCATATTTCAGAATTTATTATAAGTTTTTTTATAGTTGCTTTAATATCAGCATTGCCTGAAGGAACAATTTCTATTCTTTCAGCAATTAATGGAGAGCCTCAGCTTGGTTTAGGAACTCTTATTGGTTCAAATGTTGCTGATTTAGCATTAGTTTTTGGTATAGCAGCAATAGCTTCGGGCACTGGAATTTCTGTTAAAACTAAATTATTAAAAAAAGATATGTTTTATCTTGCATTATTATTTTTTCCAGTGCTTTCAGGATTAGATGGCTATTATTCAAGACTTGAAGGAGTAATATTAATAGTGGCTGGGCTTTCTTTCTTTTTTTCATTATCATCTTCATCTAATCTTTTTAAAAAAAAGGAATACTCTGTAACTCCAAAATTTTTTATAAAAAATTTATTGTTTTTAATTTTTAGTTTAGCTTTATTAATTATAAGCGCCCATTATACTATTAAATATGGAGTAATTTTAGCAAACGGGCTTGGATTACCTGAAGTTCTTATTGGTTTAACTGTAATTTCTATAGGCAGTTGCTTGCCTGAATTAATATTTTCATTAAAAGCTATAAGAAATAAACGTGATGAACTTGCTTTAGGAGATATTTTAGGTACAGTGATAACTGATTGCACTATTTTAGTAGGAATCATGGCTTTAATCAGCCCTTTTTCTTTTGACCCTATGATAACTTATGTTACTGGTTTTGCAATGTTTTTTGCAGGAGTAATAGTAACCATTTTTATTAATACTGAAAAATTATTAACAAAAAAAGAAGGAATAATATTATTAATTTTTTATATAATATTTTTAGCAGTAGAATTCTATATACATAGATAATGATAATAATTTTTAATTAAGGATAAAATAATTTATACTAAAAATTTATAAATAAAATGAATTATAAGAATATCTTACTATGATGAATTATAATGAGCTTACTTATGGCCAAGTTCTTGATATTACTGGACTTACTTCTGAACTTAAAATTATGAATAATGCGGATTATCCGAGAATAATTCCTTCACGTTTTGATTTGAAAATGAATAATTTTTACAAAAGAAGATACACACTTTTTTATTGCTTTTCGATGCAAAAAGGCAATGACTTGTTTTATTATTCACCAACTGTTTCATTATTTTCAACATTTCAGCAATATGATGAATCTCAAATAAGAAAAAGCATGGGCCAAGGAATTGATTCAATGCCTGAAAAAGAGTCTTTAGCTATTGATTGGATTGTTGATTTAATAAAACATCCAGATAATACAATGAAGAATAAACGGCTTGAAAAAATACTTGAACCAATAAAAATTGACAAGCTTAAATCTATAGGTTATGGTTATAATGGTGAAATTAAAGGAAAAAATGGAGATAAGTATATTTTATTTGGAAAGCAATTTATAGGAACTAGGGATAACCTTCCTGATATACCTGATACTTATGAGTTTACTTCAACGAATCCTTTAGACCTTGTTGCAAAATCAAAAGGAGAATTTGAAAGAAATAATTTTTTTTCGCATGTAGTTTTATCATTTATTCATGCATTAGAAAATGATAATTTGACAAATAATCGTACAGTGCTTGACGATCCAAGAGGAAAGGATATTAATACAGTGGGAGGATTATTTGACCCTTTTAATTTCAGCAATATTCTTAATCCAAAAAATTCAGATTTAAGAAAAACTGTAAGAAAAAGTATTACTCCTTTAATATTAGGAAATGTGGATATAGAAAATAATTTTAAAAATCATGAGCCTCATAAAAGAAGAGAGTACACTTTTTTTAGATGCGAATCTGATGCGGCAATGCTTAGCCAAAAATCAATATATAATCCTTTAGTTCTTGAATGGTTCAATAAATATTCGGATGATATTATTAGCCAATCATTTTCAAGGCAATTTTATGGAGGATATGATGCAGTTGGCTTTGAGCAAATGCCAAACATAAATCATTTTTTTAATAAAAATAAAAAAAGGTTAGAGCACGAATTTAATAGAACGACTTTTAAAACTTATCATGGTTTGCTTGATAATAAAAAAAATATTTTATATATTCCAGTATCTAAAGAGATTCTTGATTCTCCTGAAAAATTCAAGAATGTTTTTACTCAATATACTCCTAAAAAAATTCAGGAAGTTTTTATTCCTAATAATTTCAAAGTAAGGGAGGATTTTTATGAGCTTGAGCAAATAATAACTCATGATGTTAACAATAATTTTGCCCATCTTGTTAACTTAAAAGGGGATTTGAAACCTTTGCAGAATGCAAATTTTGAGGTTGTTCATCTTAAAAAAAAATGGAAACCTAAAGAGTATATTTATTCTCCTCCAAGAATGGTTGCTGCTCTTCCAAATGGGGTTATAATTTCAATTAAGCCTTATCAGATGAAAAAATATTACGGCCAATCAGATAAAAAATAATTAATTTTTATAAATAAGATAATATTGCTAGTAATCCATGCATTAATCCAAAAATTATTGAAATTATTCCTAATCTTACATGCCATTTGAATGGCACTTTTGTCCATAATTTCCTATTAGTAAATTGAAGAATTCCTGTTAATAATAAAAAAAATAATGCAGTCAATCCT
>JAQVLH010000025.1 GCA_028704265.1 Candidatus Nanoarchaeia archaeon | reverse complement strand
GGACGGCAAGATTGATTCATTTGAGGTGCTTGAATGAAAATAATTAAAAAAAACCTGAAAAATAATGAAATAAATATCAAAATAGAATCCTTGGATGATTTATGGTATCTGTCTCAAATAATAGTTCCAGGAATAATAATTAACGGCAAGACTTACAGAAAAGTTGGAGTTAATGAAAAAGTAAGCGAAAGAAAGCAAATATTTATTGAATTAAATGTTGAAAAAGTTGAATTCAAAGATTTTACTGATATTTTAAAAGTGCTAGGAAAAATAGTTCGCTCAAGCGATGAAAGGGTGCAAAAAGGAGAGTATCATTCTTTTAATCTTTCAGTTAATGATGAATTAACAATAATAAAAGAATGGAGCACTGTTGATTTTGATTATTTAAATAAAAGCGCTAAAAAAGATTCTAATTTAATGCTAGTTGCTGCAGATTATGGGGATGCAACAATAGCTTATTATCATAATTATTCAATAGAGTACTCATCAACTTTAAGCGAAGAAATGGGAGGAAAGCGTGAAGTTACTGCGTTTGAAAAAAATAAGGCAGAATTTCTTAAAACTTTATTATCCACGATTAATGAGTTAGCAAAAAATAGGCAAGCAAAAGCAGTCTTAATTGGAGCTACAATGAACTTGATTGATGCTATGAAATCAAAAATAATAGAATATGATTATTTAAAAAATAAATCAAGTTTTGTTAAAATTAATTATAGCAATAAAAATGGAATAAAAGAAATAATTAATTCAGGAGAAGCTCAAAAATCAATAGAGCAATCCCAATATTATGAGCAGCAATTATTAATAAATAAATTATTAGAATTGATTTCAAAATCAAAAAATTCAACTTATGGCTATAAATTTGTAAAAGAGGCAATAAATAAAGGGGCAGTTCAGGAGTTATTAATTTCAACTAATTTTATAAAAAAAGCTAAAGAACAAAATTTCTTTAAAGAGCTTGATAATTTAATAAAAACAGCAGCTGAATTAAATGCTAATTTAAGCATTGTAAACTCTGATTCTGAATTAGGTGAGCAATTAGATAATTTGACTGGGATAGCTGCAATATTAAGATATAATTTAGAATAATATTAGTTTATAGTAATATTTAAATAATCAAACAATTAATTGTAATATTCATGGAAACGCAAAATGAATCATGCGAAGTTTTGGAAAAAATTTGCCAAAAATTAGGTGTAGTAAAAATAGATATTGATGCTAAATATAAAGGGGATTCATATAATAATATCTTAATCCAAAAAATTAAAGAATATTATTTTGATGAAAAAGACTTTTCTATTGAAAAATATTATAATAAAGCAGAAAATGCATTTAACAGCGAAAAATACACTTTAGCTAAAATCTATATTGATGTTTATTTAATGAAATCTCATTTAATTTCATCAACAGAAATTCCAAGCTCAAAGATATCAGAAGCTGGAATTTTGGCAATGAATATCTATGAAAAAACTGACTCTAATCCTGATAATTCGCTTACTGAAACATTAACTCTTTCAGAAATACTTAAATCTTTGGCGTTTCAATAATCTTTTTAAAACAAAGCTTTTTTGATTTAATTAATATGATTGATAAGGAAACAGTTAAGCATGTTGCTAAAATTGCAAGAATTAATCTAACAGAGGAAGAAATTGATAAGTTTTCTAGGCAATTAAATGATATAGTTGAAGACTTTAAGATACTTGATGAGTTAGATGTTGAAAATGTTGCTCCTAGCTTTCATCCAATAAGAACTGAAAACGTTTTAAGAGAAGATGAAGTAAAAGAATGCTTGAAAAGAGAAGAGATTTTTAAAATAGCATGCCATAAAGAAGGGGATTATTTTAAAGCTCCAAAAATAATGTGAGAAAGATTATGATAATTATAACTGCAGAAAATTTGAAGGATTTCGCATTTGAAGATGATGGCGATTTTGAAAGTGAAGAACTTTTAGCTACTCCTGAAATTGAAGCTGAACAAATAATCAATTATTATGAACAAAAATATGGTTTTAAAAAAATAGCAGGCTAAGATAATCATGGATTTATTTGAATATGTAACTAATGTAAAAAAAGGAAAATTAAGCGCTTTAGATACTGTTAAAGCTGCAATAAAAAAATGCAAAGAATTAAATGAAAAATATAATTGTTTTGTAACAATCTGCGAAGAAGAAGCAATTAAGCAGGCAAAATTAGCAGATAAAGAAAAAAAAGGATTATTATGCGGAGTTCCAATAACTGTAAAAGATGCAATCTGTGTTAAGGATGTAGAGTGCACTGCAGGAAGTAAAATATTGAAAGGTTACATTCCTCCTTTTGATGCTACCGTAATTGAAAAATTAAAAGCTCAAGGTGCAGTAATTATTGGAAAAACAACTCAAGATGAGTTTGGATTTGGAAGTTTTTCAACAAACAGCGCTTATGGTATTCCAAAAAATCCTTATGATATTTCTAGAACAGCAGGAGGAAGCAGCGGAGGATGCGGTTCTATAACACAATTGGCAGATTTTCCTCACATAGGTATAGGGGAATCAACTGGAGGAAGCATTAGTGCTCCAAGCTTTTTCTGCGGAGTATACGGCTTAACACCAACTTATGGATTAGTAAGCAGGTATGGATTAATTGATTATGCTAACAGTTTAGATAAAATTGGCCCAATGGCTAAAACAGTTGATGAAATAGCATTAGCATTAAATATAATTTCAGGTAATGATTCAAAAGATCAGACTTCATTAAATAATACAAAAATTGATTATTCAAATTATGAATCAATTAAAGGCTATACTATAGGGCTTCCTAAGCAATATTTTGAAAATGCTTCTAAAGAAGTTAAGGAAAAAATAAATGAAGCAATAAATGTTTTAAAAAAATTAGGAGTGAAATTTATAGATGTTGATTTAAAATTAACAAAGTATCACTTGTCTGCATATTATTTAGCAGCAGTAAGTGAAGCTTCAACTAATTTATCTAAATTAGATGGAATAAGGTATGGAGCAAAATTAGAATTTGATAAAGATATAGATTTTAATAATTATTATTCAAATGTTAGAAGCAAATATTTTGGCGATGAAGCTAAAAGAAGAATAATGATTGGAACCTTTGCAAGAATGAGCGGTTTTAGAAGCCAGTATTATTTGAAAGCAATGAAAGCAAGAACTTTAATAATAAATGATTACAAAAAAGCTTTTGAGAAATGCGATGCTTTGCTTTCGCCTACAATGATGTATACTGCGCCAAGATTTGATGAGATTGCTAAACTTGATCCTTTACAGGTCTACCAAAGCGACTTATTAACAGTAGGGCCTAACTTAGCAGGCATTCCTATGATTAATGTTCCTTGCGGTTTTGATTCAAATAAATTGCCAATAGGTTTCCATGTTTTAGGAAATCATTTAGATGAGATTAAAATTTTAAGCATAGCTAAAGCTTATGAAGAGGCGACTAAGAAATGATTGAAGATGTTAAATGCATAATTGGTTTAGAAATTCATGCCCAAATGAATACTAAAACTAAGATTTTTTGCAGCTGCCCAAATAGCATTAAAGATGCACAGCCTAATACTAACGTTTGCCCTATTTGCTTAGGTTATCCTGGAACAAAACCTGCTTTAAATAAAGTAGTATT
Organism: Candidatus Nanoarchaeia archaeon; assembly: GCA_028704265.1. Taxonomy (GTDB): domain Archaea; phylum Nanobdellota; class Nanobdellia; order Tiddalikarchaeales; family Tiddalikarchaeaceae; genus JAQTTT01. Next base: position 6,887 of record JAQVLH010000025.1, on the reverse strand, counting down.
TGAAAATGGTGTAAAAATTGCTAAAGCTCTTAATTGCAACGTAGCTGATAATATTTTTTTCAGCAGAAAAAGCTACTTTTATCCTGACATGACTAAGAATTTTCAAATCACTCAATATGAGATACCTGTAGGATTAAATGGATATATGAAAATAGATTACAAAGGGGTTGAAAAAAAAATAAATATTAGAAGAGCGCACATTGAAGAAGACCCAGGAAAACTTGTTCACATGGGTGGAGATATTACAAATAGTGAATACACACTTGTTGATTATAATAGAGCAGGAACTCCATTAATAGAAATAGTAACAGACCCTGATTTTAACAGTCCTAATGAAGTTTTAATATTTTTAACAAAATTAAGAGCAATACTTGAGCATCTTAATATTTATGACAGTGAAATGATTATGAAAGCTGATGCCAATATTAGTGTTATTGGAGGAGCAAGAGTTGAAGTAAAAAACATTACTGGGTTCCATAATATTATCAAAGCCTTAGAATATGAATATAATAGGCAAAAAATAATGGCTAAGCAGGGCATTTTTGTAAAAACTCAAGAAACCAGGGCTTATAGTGAGAAGTCAAAAACTACAAAAACATTAAGGGTAAAAGAATCAGAAGCTGATTATGGTTATATCTTTGAACCTGACCTTAGCTGGCAGACAATGGATTCTAAAAGAATGCTTAAAATTTCAAAAACAATGAATGAATTGCCTGATGAAAGAATAAAAAGATTTGTAAAAGAATATACTCTTACAAATGAATTAAGTACTGTTTTAATCTATACAGATAAAGCTTTGGCTGATTTTTTTGAAAAATGCTGCAAAGAAATAAAAGATTATGTTCTAATAGGTAATTGGATGGCTACTCATTTAATGAAATGCTTGAATTATAATAATGTATTAATATCAAAAAGCAAGATTAATTCTGAAACGTTTATTGATTTTATAAAAATGATAAAATCCGGAGAATTAAGCGAAAGGTTAGGAAAAGAATTAATTAAAGATTTAGTAAGCACAGGAAAATCTGTGAAAGAATTAATTAAAGAAAAGAAAATTAAAATCTATAAAGATGAAGATGTAGAAGAAATAATAAATAAAATAATTACTAAGAATCCTAAAATAATTACTGATTACAAATCAGGGAATAATAATTCTATCAATTTTTTAATTGGTGAAGTATTAAAAGAAACTAATTACGGCGCAGATGTAGAAAAAGTAAGGAAATTAATTGAAAAAATTATAAAATAATTTATTTAACTAATAATCTTTATAAATCAACATTTACTTTTTATTAATTATGGAAGATAAACCTAAAGATATAACAGAACTTGATTTTTTTACAAGGCAAATAATTGATCCTGACGGCTTCGCTTTTTTTTGGGCATATAAACCAAAATGTCCGGATTGTTCTAATTCAAGATTAAAAAAATTAAAAAAAAGGGACAAAGTATATGTTTGCGAATCTTGCAAAAAAAGCTTTGAGCCCGAAGAATATTTGGCATTGCTTAAATATAATCTAGAATATACGTGCCCTAAATGCAAAAATAAAGGAGAACTTTATGGCTCATGGGTTAAACCTAAATCAAAAACTGCGCCAATAATGCTTAAATTCGCTTGCGAAAAATGCAAAGAAAAGCTTAAAGTAATGAGAATGAAAAAAGCTAAAAAAAAGAAAGCAAAAACTGATGAAGCAGATATTTAATAATAAACAAAGGAAAATTTTTGATGCACATAGCCACATAGGCAAGTTTGGTCAATGGACTATGAAAGGGAATCTTGTTGAACCTTTTTTTGGCAGAGAAATAACTAATTATTCGGATCAAAAAGAATATATGCAAAAATTAGGAATAAACAAAGCAATAGTTGTTCCTCATTATACTCCTGATCAAAATGTGCCATTTGAGATCTATAATAAAATAGTATTAGAAACTGTAAAAAAATTAGATAATGTTTACGGAGCATTATGGGTTTCTCCTCTTAAAGAAAATTTAAGCAAAACTTTAGAAGTCCTAAAACTCTTGCCAGTAAATAAGATTGTTGCATTAAAAATAAGTCCTGATTCATGGCCTAAAGGAAAAACTCCAAATCCTCAAACATGGGATGATGATTTTAAAAAAGGTTTCGAATTAATAATAGAAGCTGCAAAAAAGCATTCATTAATTATTCAAACCCATACAGGAAATGATAATTCTGACATACTTAATTTTGTTCCCTTTGTTGAAAAATATGGCGAAGGATTAAAAATTCATTTTTGCCACATGGGAGGTTCAGCAGGAGGACAAATAGCATTCACTCCAAGATTTATAGACTGGCTAAAAAAAGGATACGAGTTTTATTGTGACACTTCATTTTGCAAAGGATTTGGTCCGGCATGGCTTGTTAAAGAAATGATTGAAAAATATCCTAAAGGATTAAATAATATAATGTTTGCATCCGACAGTCCATGGGGATTATTCGAAAGCGAATTTTACAGGGTTGAAGCAATAGATTGCTCGGATGAAATAAAAAATAAAATATTTTATGAAAACGCGACAAATATTTATCTATAAATAAAAATATTAATGTTAGAATAAACTATTTAAAACAAGGCATTATTAATTATTAATTATGGCAATATTTGGAATGGTTCCGGTGGACTTTTTTTTCTCAGTTTACGGATTTTTGGGAATAATAGCAACAATACTTTGCATAGTGCTTACAATAATTGCTATTTATGCATTTAAGAAAATGATTGAATTAGGAAGCAGCATAAATGAAGGAGTTACTGAAGTAAAAGGAAAAATAAGCAAAACAACAAGGCTATTTGATGTAATACTTGACTTATTCTCAGGAAGCGATGAAGAAAAAGACGAAGAAGAAGTATTTGTAATGAAGAAGAAAAAATAATCTCTTTTTTTTATTTTTAATTATTTAATTTTTTTTTATTTATTCAACATATTTTTAAAGAGAATTTTCTCTATAATTTATTTATGAAAAATACTGAATATATGAATAATTCAACTAATTTAAGCTTTAATGAAAAAAAAGTTTTAAATAGATTTGTTGATGATGTAATACAGTCTTATAAAGGCACTTTAGAAAGCATTAAATTATTCGGAAGTTCAGCATTTACAAAAAATCATAAAGATATAGATTTGGCAATATTAGTTAATTATTTGCCAGAGCAAGAGCCAATTAGCAAAGAAAACAGATTTGAAATAAAATCAGGCCCTTATGGTACAGAAATCAAAATTTTTAATAAAATGGAATTATTTGAAGAAAAAATTAAAATTTCTGAAATCCCTCTTCATTATTTAGTTTTTAACCCAAAACCTATTACTAAAGAAACAGAAACTGATTCAAAAATTGCTTGTGCAGGAAAAATAATATTAGAAACAATATTGAATTCAAGTATAAGCTTATATGAAAAATAAAAATAATTTTTTATTTATTTATACTTAATTATAGAACTATTTTTCATGCAATTTAAAGTCATTATAGAATAAGTGCTTAAATGTTTATTATTTGATAAATCAATTTCAGCTATATTCAGCTTGCCAAAATTATCAGGCAAATACCTAATGTTATTATTTGAAAGACCTAAATATTTCAAATTATGCAAATTAAATCCTTTCATGTCACTTATTTTATTAAAATTTAAATCCAAATATTTTAAATTTTTCAATTTTGCTAAACCCTCTATTTTAATTATTTCATTTGATGATAAATCAATTTTTTCCAAGTTATATAAATCCATTATTCCTCCCATGCTTGTAATCTCATTGCCGTCTAATTTTAATTCTGTTAACTTGCATAAATTTTCTAAATTATCCAAGCTTTCAACATTGCAATGGCTCATTTCTAAAGATTTCAAATGTTCAAGTTTAGAAAAAATTTCAGGAATATAATTTAATTCAATTTTTCTCATTTGAATCCCTGTAATATAATCATTTTCAATAAAAGCCACTGCATAAGAAGTGCAAGAATTAGGGATGAATTCTCTGTTTATTTCAAACTTAATCTTTGATTTTTCAGAGTAATTAGTTAATAAACCTAAATCATTCATAATTATTTACTTACTCAATTCTTTTTATAACATTTTCTATTATTTAAAAAAAAAATTAAAAAACTTTTTGATATTACAGCAATGATTTTTCCTAAATATGTCTTTTAGTATTTAAGTATAATGTAGTATCAAATTTAGGGCTTTGAGGATTAAGTCTTGGGTCTGAATCCGCAATTGAAGAATACGACTTGCTGGTACTATCGTAATTCTTAATAAAATTTTCAGCCTGATCATTTACCATCTTTATAATTTCATTTAAGTTGCTTTTATTTTTTATAGAATTTGCAGTCTCGCTTAATTTGTTTTCTATGCTCATTTTTTTTATAACACCTTCAGGAATTTTTGCTTTTCCTAACTAATAAAGATTTTTTCGTTTATATAAAACTTTCTAAGCAAATATTATAAAATTAAAACATGCAAGGTAAAATGAGTTTGATCAAAGAAAATAATAATTAAAACTTGCAAGGTACGAGATTTGAACTCGCGTAGGCACTAAGCCAACAGGGCCTAAACCTGTTCCGTTTGACCGCTCCGGCAACCTTGCAAGTAATAAATGATAATCATCCTTTTAAAAATATTTTTAAATAAAACTTAATATTATTAATAAATAAAAATGACAAATACTGCTAAATATATTAAGTCCTGTACTCAAATGCTTATTGATAAAATTGAAGAAAAAGGGCTGAATTTAGAAAAAATGAAATTAAAACATTTTTTGAATCACGGTTTTTACAGTAATCAAGAGGATGAAAAATCACTTATTTGCATAGAATACAAGGGTTTATTTGAAACTTACTTGTCACTTTTTTATATGAATGATAATCATAATATTCCTTTAGAGATTAATTTCAGCGAAAATAAAAAATATTTTGAGATAAGTATTGATACTGATTTAAACCTTCCTGGCTATGAAAGAATTAAATTGGATGAAAGCTTAAAAATATTTTTAGGAGATTATTCTTCAAAACTTTTTAAAAGAATTCATTCTCTTGATTTTAAAAAAGTAAAAATTGAGCTTGAAGGAATATTAAAAAATTTGCAATAAATAAAAAAATAAAAGAATTATTTAAAAAATTATTTTTTTTGGCCATCCTCTATAATAAACAATACTTTGGCTTTAACTCTGTATTCTAAGCTTTTATTAGAGTTAATTTTAATTTTTTGGCTAATAATTTCTAATCCAGTTAAGTTTCTTAATGTTTTATTAGCTCTACTTATTATTTGATTAGTTGCATCATCAAAGCTTTTAGATGAGCTTCCGATTAATTCAACAACTTTTGCTACACTCATAATCATTATTTAATTGTCAAAGCAATTTAAAGATTTTGAAAATGTTATTAATATAAAATACTTTTTTAAATAAGCGAATTTTTCTAAATTAATTAATTATTGAAAAGATTTTTAAACAGTATTATTTAATTTTAAAGAAATATGGTAGAATTTAACTCATGTAATATTGAAGGATTAGAATCAGCATTAAAAGAAAATGCAGGAGACAATAAATCTTTTGGAAATTTAACAGTTAGCATGAATAATGTTAAATTCCTTTCAGAGCTTTATCTAGTGTATAATGAGGGAAGCAAAGGTCTTGCTTTTCTTGGTATTTTAACAAATGAAGGTTATATTAAGCCATATTCAATAATGTACGGAAAAACTCTTTTAGGTTATGAAGACTTAGGATATAATGGAAATCATAAGGCTTTTGTTAACCATGCTATAAAAGATAAAGCACAGGCAATTTATTACAGCAGCGGAGGATTTAGCTCATATAATTTAATGAAATCTTTTATTGCTGCAGGAAAAAATAATATTAGCTTTATTAGCATCCCTACTGCTATAAGTCTTTATTCAACTGACAGAAAAAATATTGATACTTGCGAAACTAAATCAGGACTTTTTAATACTTGGATTAATGAACAAGTATTTTCACAAAACGGAGAATTAAAATATGAATACTTAAATTTTTTTAATTCTAAGATTTTGAATTTCTGGCTGGATTATCATAATAAAAAAGGGTCTACTTCAGAATTAGAATTATTGCAAAAAAATTATTTAAGGGAATTTTGGGATAATCACTGCACTCCTTGAATATAATTAATAATAAATTAATAAAACTTTTTTTTATTATTTGTACACTTTTTATGCAAATTATAATTATAATAATTAAATAATAGATTTATAAATTAAATCATTTAAATTATAACTATATGGATTTTAATAGTTTATATCTTAAATTAAAAGAGGATTTTGAGATGTATTCTCAAATAAAAAATGAAGGAATTTTGTTTTGCAAAAAAAAAGGTTTTGATATATTTAATACGCCTTCTATTGCAGTTCAGGCAAATAATATTTGCTTTAATGCCTGTTCTTTTTGCACTAATCCTGCGAATGGAGAATATTTAGATTTAAATAAAGTTAGTTCTTATATTAAAGATTCAAAAATAATTCAATTAACTGGCGGTGAGCCTTTTTTGCAGCCTGAAAAAAACTTGGAAGATTTTTTAAGCAATTATTCTCAAAATAATGATTCTTATCTTGTAATAATGGCTTCAGGAATCAATCCTAATGCTCCAAAAGAAATGATTGACAGATATTATTCTAATTTTGAAAAAGTTGCAAAAAGCAGCAATGTAAATAGGAAAGTGCTTTTTGTATTTTCATACTCTCAAGGCATTAATCTTGATAAAAGGCTTGTTAATTTTTTTGAATATTATAAAACATTATTTAGGAAAAATAATGTTTACCTCGAATTTAAAATTCTTGTAAATAATGAATCTGAAGTTGATTCAAAAACAGCAGAATTAAAAGGATTAATTAATTATATTTCTCCTCATTATGAAT
>JAQVLH010000185.1 GCA_028704265.1 Candidatus Nanoarchaeia archaeon | reverse complement strand
CTGACTCCTAATTTACTTAGTGAAGATGCTTATATGAGTCAATTTGTTTGGGATAAGGGTTTTGATACAGAATATATTCCAGAATCTAAAGTTTATGTTAAATATCCAACAAACTTAAAAGATTGGATTAAGCAGAAAAGAAGAAGTGCTGGAGGATATCCTCAATTAAAAAAATACTTTAAAAAAACTTCAAACATGAGAAGTTTTTCATCAGAAGCAATTAAAGGTCCTTTTTATGCAATTACTTATGCAAAAAATAGTAAGGAACTATTTTGGAGCTTAATATTATTTCCAATAAGATTATATTTATGGATTTTAACATTTTATGATAAAATTACTAAAAAAAATTTTAAGCAAATTTGGCAAAGAATTGAAAGCACTAAATGAAAATATTAATAACAAAAAAATCTAGATTTATAAAAAAAAATCAAAATTATGTTTTTAAATAAATATGATTATTGGATAAAAAAAAAGTGATATTTCAAAAATTAAAAATTTAGAATATGCACCAAAAGTTAATTTAGATTAAGGAATCAATAATTATATTAATTGGCTTAATTTTAACAAATAATTTAATTCAACAACTTAAAAAATAGCAATATTGTGTGCTCTTTTATAAGAAACAAACCCTTAATTATGCAAATAATTAGTGTAAATAAATCATATTGTTAAAGGATAACTCAATAAAAACAGTTATATTGTTTAAACTCTATTTAGATATATAATACCCAAGGAATAAATGCAATGATTGTTTGGAATATTGCTAATTTTACAACTACTTGCTGTTCTGTTGAGCCATTTTTTCCCATTGCAATATGAGTTAAAGAATAAATTTTTTTATATTTAGATTTTAATAATCCTGTTTTTTGATCAATTACGCCTAAACTTGATGCAAATTTTTTTAAATCAATCAAAGACCTTGCTTTTAATAATCCTTCAATTAAAAATAAAGACATTGTTATTAATGCAAATTTTTCCATATTTGCTAAAATTGCGCATACTGCAATAATTCCTCCAAGTAAATAAGTTAAGCTATCCCCTGGAAAAACTTTTGCAGGATAATAATTAAATATTAAAAAAGCTAATAAGGAAGTTGTTGTTGATAATAAAATTACTCCACTAATTGTTTCTCCAATATATAATGAAAATAATCCTAAACTTAATGTATAAATTATTCCTAAACTTGCTTCTAATCCATTAAAACCTCCTAATAAATTAACCATGTTTGCGCAGCCTATTATTCCAATTGGAACTATTAAAAGAGGATAAATTAATCCGAATTCAATTACTCCAAAAAATGGAATACTCATAGATGTAACTCCTGCATTTATTACCATTAATGGAACTACTGCTGGAAGAGTAAGTAAGGGTTTTTGCCATTGTTTTAAACCTTTTTTATAGCTAAATCCTTCATAAGTTACTTGCTTGCTTGCTAAATCATCAAAAAAACCTGAAATAGTTATTAATAATATTGAAGCAACTGCGCTAAATAATTCAATAAAGCCTGCTGAATTTTTTAACACAAAAGTATTTAATGCTATATATAAAAAAATTCCGCTTAAAATACCGCTTAATACACATATACCTCCTCCCATTGGAACTAAGATTTTTTTTTCTTTATGAACATCATTGCTTTCTGTTCCAATTTCTTTAAAAAATTTAATGAACATTGGAGTAGCAAAATAAGTTATAAAAAAACTAAAAATTAAAGTAATTGCTAAAATTACCAAAAAGCATCACCGGAAGTATACCAATAACTAGGTAGAGTTTCATTTAATATAAAAGGTTCAAGTTCAGTGTAATTAATATTGTAAATCTTAATATCTGTTAAAGATTGACTTACCATTCCCTGCACGCCTAATGGTCTTTCATTATCATATGCTAATTTAAATCCAGGAACACTCATATTAAGAAGATATAAATAAGTGAATAAGTTATCTGAAGCGTTTTCTGTGATTAATACAACTCCATCCTGCAATAATAAAGGATATTCTTTCACTCCATCAGTTCTGTAAGTAATACATCCTTCATTTACAAAACATTGACCATTAAAAGGAAGTATAACTGCTTGATTTTGTATATAAGGATTATAAATATACGCATAAGGTTTTCCTAACAATTGAGATGTTGGATTAAAAGGATAAATTATTGACAAAACATAAGTTGACTCGCTTTTAAAAATAAAATTATTATAAACAAAATCTTCCTGCACAGGATAAGCTCCATAAATGGAATTAAAGATTAATAATTTTGGAAAAAAAGTAGAATTTTCAAGGTTTAAAGAATTATCAAGTTCTTCTGAAAATGTTCCAACAGTATAATAAACTGGCCTTTTTCCAATTCTTCCCATTTGAACAAATTTTAACACATCATCATCTAAGATTAAAAAATAATCCGGACTGCCTGACTGATTAGTTAAATAAGTTGCAGGCTCTGACATATCATAAGTGCCATTTTTGTAAATCCTTGTTGCAAATAAATATCTTCCAATTAAATGATCTAATTCAACATCATAATTTCCACCATCTAATGTTGTTGCCCTGTTTCCCATTCCTTGAACCCAATACCCATAATCCCACCAATGAGTAAATACGCTGTCTTCTGTTGTATTTGTTAGCATCCAATCTGTTGCAT
>JAQVLH010000184.1 GCA_028704265.1 Candidatus Nanoarchaeia archaeon | reverse complement strand
CAAAAGAAAAGTGTTATTAAAGAATTTGTTAATGTTTGTGAAATTCTGAATCAAAATAATTTATTAATCAAACGAAAATACGTAGGACAATTACATTGTAAATCGTTGGATAATAAAATGAAATTCGATATTTGGACATCTTATCAAGAATCCGAAACTGAAATAAAATTACATCCTGTGAATTTTTTAATTCCGTCTAATCATATTTTACCATTAAAACAAACCGTGTTTAAAAATTTATCGTTTAATGTTCCAAATAATCCAACAGAAGTATTAAACTTATTATATAAAAATTGGCAAACTCCTCTTTCAACTAACTTTAGGAACTTTAAATATTAAGGATTCTAATGATAAACAAATTAGCCTACATTCAAAATTTACTTATCGAAGCAAACGTTGTTTACTTTCTGGATTGCGGAGCTTTGCTCCACTGGTACAGAGATAAGGAAATTGATAAAAGTGATATTGATTTTGGAGTGCTTTTAAAAGACTATTCCAAAATTCAAGAAATTATTGAAAAACATAAATCAGATTTTGAAATGGTGTATTATCGAGATAAAGAAATCTCCTTACGTTATTTAGGAACCAAGTTTGATTTTATTTGTTATGCCGAAAAAGATGATAAAATCTCTTTATACGCTTATAAGCAAAATCCTTTTTGCAATAATAAATGGAATTATGAATGGAAGGCCACCTTTCCAAAAGATGTTTATTTTCCTTTAAAAACTATGGAAGTTGAGCATTTAGTTATGCCTGTTCCAAACAACATTGAAGAACGTTTAGCATTGCAATACGGAAGGGATTGGCAAACTCCTAAGAATGTTCCGTGTTGGACATATGAATTAAATGAAGCAAAGGTAGCAAATTATAATCCTATCGCTGTTTTAATGACTACAATAGCCAGGGATGAAATTTTAATGAAGGTTCTCCCTTCTTATTTACAGTATCCTGTAAAACTATATTTACTTGACCAAGGGGAAGAAACAGAAGTTAAAAATAAATATTATGATGAATTAAGGAATCAAGGGCATTTTATAGAGTATAGTCATAAAGATATTGGGTTAAGTGGGGCCAGGAATTATTTACTTTCAAAGCTTGAAGATGAAGAGTATGTATTTTTAACAGAAGATGATATTGAATTACAAACAAACCCCTATTCATTATTATCAGAATTCACAAATAATAATCTTGGAATTCTTGGTGGATTGTTAATTCGTAAACCTAGCAATACCGAACAGCACTATGAATACGAACTGTCATTTGAAAATAAAGTATTTGAATACAAAAAATCTGATAAAATAGATATTGTTTTAAATTTCTTTTTAGCCAAAGCAAAGGTCTTTAAAGATATTCAATGGGATGAAGCCCTTCCCCTTTGTGAACATAGTGTTGCAAAAGACACATCAATATTAATTAAAGATGGTTATAATAGAATTAAATGTATTCCGATTTCTAAACTGTTTCCTGTTAGTATAGATAAATTAAATAGGAAGCATTATAAAGTTTCAAAAACAAATAAAACACAAATTTGGACAGATAAAGGTTGGAAAAAAATTATCGGTATCTTTAAACATAAAGTTAAAAAACAAATTTATTCTATTTTAACAAATCGTGGATATATTGAATGTACTTCTGACCATAGCCTAATTATTAACAATAAAAAAATTAAACCTACGGAATTAAAAATCGGAGATTCGCTTGAACTATGTGATTATCCAAAATTATCAAATAAACTAAATGTTGATTTAGAATGGGCGTGGTTATTAGGTTTATTTTTGGCCGAAGGGTGTTATAGAAAAAAACACGCACAGTGTGATATTGCAAATCAAGATTTAAACATATTAAATAAAGCAAAAAATATTTTACAAAAATTTGCCATTGATAGCCACATTGTTTTAAATCGACATAAAAAAAATCATTGCAATTATTTAAAATTTAAACCTTTTAAAATGATTGATAATTATTTTTCCTATTTTTATTTAGGTAAAGAAAAAATTATTCCAACGTTTGTGTTTGATTTTAATTTAAATAGTAGAAAAGCATTTTTTGAAGGATTTATGGTGGGTGATGGTTATAAAACATCAGCTTGTAAGGGGTTATTTAGTCAAAAATCGCAATCTATTGTTAATGGTTTATTTTATCTATTACATGATATTTACCCAAACAGAAGTGTTGCAGTATGTACAAGCAAATTAGGAAAATGGTTTATTGGAAATTTAAAACAATTACCAACAAAAAATCCATGTGTTATTAAAAAAATTACAACAAAAATTATTAATGAAGAGGTGTATGACATAGAAACGGAAAATCATCATTTTTGTGGCGGTGTAGGAAACGTTAATTTACATAACAGTGACTATTTTTGGCGTTTAAAACAATTAAACAAATGGAAAGTTGGTTATACTAGAAAATTATCTGGGTGGCATCATCATTATAAACCAGATGACTACCTATTGCTTAGAAATAGGTCTATGCAGTATTTGGATGTATTTATGAAGAAATGGGATATTAGGAAAATTGTTAAAGATAATAAACTTGAACATCAACATGATGAACTTACTGTATTTGTTATTACCCATGATAATGAGCCAAATTTACAAACATGTCTAACTGCCCTTGAAAAACAAACTATCAA
>JAQVLH010000024.1 GCA_028704265.1 Candidatus Nanoarchaeia archaeon | reverse complement strand
CCTGCCTGGATTATTATAGAATAATTGATTGCTATACTCTTCTTTGTTTAAATCATTGAGGTTTGTAGAATATTTCCCGTAATCTTCTAAAACATTTGTTAATAATACATTTCTATAGTCTCCAATGTCAGGCTTAAAACCCATTAAGTTTATTTCTTTTTCTTCAAAATTAATTTTATCTTTGAATGCGAATCTTATTAGAAAAAAATTCCTGTCATTTTCATGGGTTAAAAATTTAAAAATATAGTTGTCAATGATTTTTGGATTTTTTTTAATTGGTTTTAAACTTAAATAAGAATCTAGAGTTTTTTGGATAATGTTGCTATATTTAGGGTTAATATATTGCTTATATGAGCAATCAAGCCATTTTTTTATTGTTTCATTTTCATTGAAGTTTTGGGTAATTTCTACATGGTAATAATCCATCATATTTCTTGCCATGAATGCGAATCCTTTTTGCGTTTCAATGTTTATTTTTAATTCATCAAATAATATCTCCAAACTTTCATTATAGCGAATTTTCGGATTATAATTCTTTGCTATTTTGTTGTAAATTTTTTTTCTTAGATTAAGTTCATAAAGCATTGCACTTTTTAGATTTTCATAATTTAATGATTCGTTTAATGATTCGTAGCAGGCCTTAAGATTAGTTTCATTATAAATAGGGCAGGCATTTAATATAATGACAGGTATTGGCACTACACATTTTAAATTATGCCATGAATTCCATTCTATGCAAACGTTTTCTCTAGTAATCATATTTTTAATTAAAGAGATAAGAATTAGCGTTTATAAATATTTATTTTAATTCATCAATCAATGATTTTATACTATTTGCAGGTTTTGTTTTATTATTAATTGCAGGTATTCTTTCTTCATAGGTTGGTTCATTGCTTTGGTAAATTATTCCTATTGGAATTTTTTTTCCCCATTGCTCTGCTATTTTCATTGCTTCAATCCTTGAATCTGAAGATTTTTCTAATTTGTAAATTCTTTCCTGATACCATTTGTAAGTGTTTTTATTATTAAATGAAACGCAAGGCTGTAAGATGTCAATTATTGCTGCACCTTTATGTTTTATTGCTTGTTTCATTAAATTTTTTAAATGATTAATATCTCCTGCGTATCCTCTTGCTACAAAAGTTGCGCCGCTTGCTATTGCTAATAATATTGGATTAATTGCTTTTTCTATTGTTCCATAAGGAGTTGTTTTTGTTATAAATCCTTCATCGCTTGTTGGGCTTGGCTGCCCTTTAGTTAATCCATAAATTTGATTATCATGAACGAAATATTTTACATTAATATTGCTTCTGCAAAAATGTATAAAATGATTTCCTCCTTCTGCATAGCCATCACCGTCTCCTCCGCAAGTAATCACTGTTAATTTTGGATTAGCTAATTTTATTCCTTCAGCAAGAGGCAGTGCTCTTCCATGAAGCCCGTTAAGTGCATAAGTTCGTATCCAGTGAGATATCTTGCTTGAACAACCTATCCCACTAGTTATAACTATATTTTCGGATTTTAATTTAAGCTCTTTAATTGCTCCTTTCAAAGATTCCCATATGCCATAATTCCCGCAGCCCGGGCACCAATTTGGCTTGCCTTTTGTTTCAATCATTTTTTAACACCTTGTATTATTTCATCAGGGCTAAATTGCCTTCCGTCATATTTGAGCAATTTTTTATTTATTTTCAAACCAGTATGCTCTTGAATTAATGAACATAATTGGCCGGATTGATTGTTTTCAATTACTATTATTTCATTGCTGCTGCCAATTTTTTTTATTAATTCTTCTGAAGGGAAAGGATGCATTATTTTTATTTGCAGAAATTTATAATCTAATTCTTTAAGAGATTCAAGTATTATTCCTTTAGTGCTTCCGAAACTAATTATTGCTTTTTTTGATTCTTTATTACCATAAATTTCTATTCCTTTTCCTTTTAACTCTTTAATTATTGTTTCGAATTTTCTTAGCCTTTTATCCATCATGTTTTTTCTGTCAATAGCTTCTTCTATAATATAACCTTCTTCATCATGCTCGTCACCAATTGAACATTGCATACCATTTTCTGTTCCTGGCAATGTTCTTGGACTTATACCAGTTTTTGTCAATTCGTATCTTTTAAATTTCATTAAAAGCTCAAGCTTTTTAGGATTAGAAATTATTTCTCCTTTATTTATTTCAATTTTAGCATCAAATTCAGGTATTGAATATGAGCTTACTGCTAAATATTTATCTGTTAATAATATTACTGGCAATTGATATTTATCAGCATAATTAAATGCGTCAATAGTCAATTCGTAGCAGTCTTGCGGGTCTCCTGGAGCTAAAACTATTTTTGGATAATCACCGTGTCCGGCATGAATCGCATATCTTAAATCTCCTTGCTCAGTTCTTGTCGGAAGTCCGGTTGCTGGGCCGGGCCTTTGCCCTAAAACAATTACTATTGGTATTTCTGCACTTCCTGCTAAGCTTATTGACTCATTCATTAATGCGAATCCTCCTCCGCTAGTGGCAGTCATGCTTCTTACTCCTGCATAACTTGCCCCTAATGCAACGTTTATTGCAGAGATTTCATCTTCTGCTTGATGCATAATTAAATTATGAGATTCCTGATGCTTTGAATAGTAATCCATTATACCTGTTGATGGAGTCATTGGGTAACAGCTTAATAATTTGCATCCTGCTCCTATTGATGCAATACTTAAGGCTTCATTCCCGTTTATTAAAATAAAATTTTTTTTATTTTCTTTTTCTATTTTATAATTAAAATCATTTTCATTTTTTACAGAAGCATAGCCATTATTAAAGGCTTCAATGTTTTCATTTATTATTTTTTCATTTTTGTCTTTGAATCTTATTTTTATTAAATTGATAACCTCTTCTTTTTTAATTCCTAATATTTTTGCGCTTGCACCTATTCCTACTGTTGCCATCATCACTTTTTTGTATACTCCATATTTATTTGTGAATTCATCGAAAGGTATTTTAAAAAAATTTATGCCTTTTGCAGTATTAGTTATTGAACTATCGCAAATTATTGCTGAGCCTTTTTTTAAAAAATCTTTATGCATAATTATTGATGCTTCATCTAGGGCGATTAAAATATCAATTTCGTTTACATGACTTGAGATAATTTTTTTGCTTGCCCGTATATTAAAAGAATTATTTCCTCCTCTTATTTGGCTTGGATACTCCGTACTTGAAAAAATGTAATATCCTAAATTTTTTAGCAGGTTTGCAAACATTTCTCCTGCACTAAGAATTCCGTAACCAGCCTCGCCTGAAATTTGCCAAACTAATTCATTATTCATTAATCAAATATTAAGTGTTTGAAACTTTTTAAAATTAATCAATTTTTTCAGTATAAGCTATTTGAAAAAGAGTATACAATGAAGTTGTTATTAATGGCCCTATTATAAATCCAGTAAACCCTAAGGTTGAAAGTCCTCCAAATACTCCTAATAAAAAAACAACAGGGTTAGTGTTTGCTAATTTTTTACTTATAGCTGGTTTAATAAAATCATCAATTATGAAAATAAATCCTGAAAATGCAAGAGTTATTATAAATGTCATAAAATCCCCTGTAGTTATTCCTAAATATAAATAATATAAATTTACCCCCACTGGAACAACCATTGAAGTAATACTTAAAAAGCACATTATGAATGTAAAAAGTGTTAATTCAAAAGAGTATGGCACTTGAAGGAATAATAAAAATATAAAAATTATTATTGATTGTATTAATGCTGTTAAAAATTGAGTTTGGAATATTGATTTCATAATTACATCAATTTTTGAAAAAAATATATTAAAATATTTTATTTCTCCAGGAGGAACAAGCCCTTTTATTACGCTTATTATATCTTCCCAATATTTTATAAAATAAAATAATAAGACTATAAATATTACTATATTTATAATTAAATTTGGAACTATTAAAATTATGAATTGTATAATGTTGAAAATTTGATTTAGTCCTGCAGTTGTTAGCAATTGGCTTAAATTAATATCTTTAAGCAAAGTTATTGATAAAAAAGCTAATTCAAAATCTTGGCTTTTTGCTAATATATTTTTTATTCCTGAAACACTATTATATAAAGAAATTAATAATATTATTAAAAAAAAGCTAATTAATAATGAGCCAATAAGCAAAGAAAGGGCTGAGGCAATATTTTCGCTTGAAATTTTTTCCATTAATTTTTTTTTTAACGGATGAACTAAATAAGCTATAATTAAACTTAATACTATTAATTGATAAAAAGAACTGCTTAAATAAATTAAAAATATTGCAAATAAAATTACTCCTATGAATAAAAGAAGCTTATTGTTGTTTTTCATTAAGATTTTTTGATACATCTTTGATTTAAATAAATTACAGGCAAGATAGTAGTTAAGTTTAAATAACTTGAATAATGTTTTTTGTTATGAGTAATCTTATGGAGTTCAATAAAGACAATTATTTAGGCGATGAATTTACTGAATTATTTAGAAAAATTGAAAATAGCAAAGAATCATTTTTTATTACTGGAAAGGCAGGAACTGGAAAATCAACTTTTTTAAAATATTTTTCTCAAAAAACTAGGAAGAAATTTATTATTTTAGCTCCAACCGGCATTGCTGCTTTAAATGTTAGCGGCCAAACTATTCACTCTTTTTTCAAATTTCCACCTAGAATTATTACTGAATCTCAGATAAAAAAAATGGAGAATAACAAGATTTACCGCAAAATCGACTGCATTATAATTGATGAGGCAAGTATGATTAGGGCTGATTTAATGGATGGCATTGATAAATTTATGAGAGTAAATGGGAATGATTCTTTGAAGCCTTTTGGTGGATGCCAATTATTATTGTTCGGCGACTTATTTCAATTACCTCCAGTAACTAATGATTCTGAGTACGTTTTTTCGAATTATTACGAGTCCCCTTATTTTTTTGATGCTAAATGCTTCAAAAGATTTAGTATTAATACTGTTGAATTAAATACTGTTTACAGGCAAAAAGAAGAATCTTTTGTAAAAATTTTGAATGAAATCAGGCTGGGAGATATCAGCGATGATTCTTTGAAAATTATTAATTCGAGGGTTTCTCATGAGCCTGATGAGTCTATTATTCTTACTTGCAATAATTGGCATGCTTCAAATATTAATAGGATGAGAATTGAAAAATTGCCTGGAAATAAAAAAATTTTGAATGGCGAAGTTACTGGAGAGCTTAGAGAATTTCCAGTGGATAAAGATTTGGAATTAAAAATAGGCGCTAAAGTAATGATTACAAAAAATCATCCGGATTTTTTATATTATAATGGAAGCATTGGAATAGTTCATGATATTAGCAAAGAGTTAATTACTATTAAATTAGGCGCAGGATTCGTTGGCATTGATAAACATACTTATGAAAAAATAAGGTATGATTATGATGAAAGGCATGACAAAATTTCTTCAAAAACTATTGCAACTTTCAAGCAGTTTCCTTTGAAATTGGCTTATGCTTTAACTATTCATAAAAGCCAAGGGCAAACTTTTGACAATATTACTATTGATTTTGGTGGAGGAGCTTTTGCTCACGGCCAGGCCTACGTTGCGCTCAGCAGGTGCACTTCGCTTAATGGGCTTAAATTGTCAAAGCCTTTAAGAAAAAGTGATATTATTATTGATAAAAGAATTAATGAATTCTTGAATCCTGAGCAGAAAAAAATTGTTTGATTACTTTTTTAAATTATCTTATTATATAATCTTATTAATGAAATCAATCACTCCAGTAATTAGTGTAATTTTATTAATCATGTTGACTATTGCTACTAGTGCTGCTGCTTTCTTTTTTATTAATTCAAGCGTTACTGACTTGGAAGCTCAGGGCAATTTAGAATCTTTTCCAGGAGCAGATAACTCTAGATTAAATTTAGTCTCAATTACTGGTACTAAAGCAATTGTTAGAAATGATGGAACTACTCCTGTTACTGAGGTTGTCATGTTTGTCAATGGAGAATTATTGAATTACACTCTTGATACTCCAATTCAGCCAGGAGAATTGAAAGAGATTAATTTTACTGCAAGGGAAGCAGGTGAGGATTTGGAAATAAAAGTAATATATAATAATGGAAAGACTGCACAGGCAATAAGTCCTGCAAATAAAAACACTGAAGATGCAGGATTTTTTTATGCTGAAACTGTTTTAAGAATCCAATGTTTAGAAACCTATGGTAATACATGGTTTACAGGTTCTTTACTAGGTTCAACAGGCCCATGTTGCGGAGATAATTATTATAATGACTTTTTTTACAATTCATCAGCTGCATGCGTACATGGAATATTTATAACCGATGCTGATAATTTATATAACTTTGACTTATCTGGAAAAAAATCAAATTGTATGAGTGGAAAAGAATTATGTGAAAATAAAGGATTTACCTATTTAGGGGGTTTATTAGATTTTGACAAAAAATATAATTATTCTATAACTATGCCTTATAGTGTTGTATTAGGCGATATGAATAATGATAATTATTTAGATATATTAATTGCAGAGTATTCATTAAATCAATTTTCTTATTTTAAAAACAATGGTAATGATTCTTTTGAAACAAATGTTTCATATCCAACAGGGACTTATCCTTATAGCATTGCAGTAGGAGACATGAACAATGACGGATACTTAGATGTAGTGACTGTTGA
Source organism: Candidatus Nanoarchaeia archaeon (assembly GCA_028704265.1). Lineage (GTDB taxonomy): Archaea > Nanobdellota > Nanobdellia > Tiddalikarchaeales > Tiddalikarchaeaceae > JAQTTT01. Next base: position 3,964 of record JAQVLH010000024.1, on the reverse strand, counting down.
TAGGATTTCAAATCAGTTTTCTTATTTTAAAAATATGGGTAATGGTTCTTTTGAATCAAAGATTAGTTATGTTACAGGAACTTCTCCAATACATATTATAGTATCAGATTTGAATAATGATGGTTTCTTAGATGTAGTGACTGCTGACAGGAGTTCAAATCAATTTTCTTATTTTAAAAATGTAGGTAATGGTTTTTTTGAAGATAAACGTTCTTTTCCAACAGGATCTTATCCTTATTATATTGCAGCTGGTGACATTGATAATGATGGTTTTATAGATATAATTTCCGCAGATTATATGTCAAAAGTATTTTCATATAATAGGAATTTAGGAAATGATTCTTTTAATCGTGAAGTTTATTATTCAACAGTTAATTATATTTCAAGTGTATCCTTAGGGGATTTTGATAATGATAACTTTTTAGATGTAATAACTTTGCAAAGAACTTCAAATGAATTTTCATTTTTTAAAAATTTAGGAAATAACACTTTTGGCCCAAAACTTAATTATTCAACAGGCAGTAATCCTTATATGTTATATTCTGCAGATTTGGATAATGATGGATTTTTAGATGTTATAATACCTGAATATTCCACAGGACAATTCTCTTTTTTTAAAAACTTAGGTAATGGTTCTTTTGCTTTAAGACAAGGATTTGGTTCATCATTAGGTTATCCTGCATTTTTAGCAGCAGGAGATATGGATAATGATGGTGATTTAGATATAATAACTCTTGATAGAGGAAATGGAAAATTTGATTATTCTAAAAATAATATGATCACTGGAATTAATGGGCCTTGCTGTGGTGATGATATAAATGATGGTTTTTATAACAATACTATTTGGTGCTGTCAAGGAAATTATCTTAATTGTTCAGATTCAAATCCATGCACTACTGATTATTGTTCAGGGCCTTCATGTATAAGTACAAATAAAATTAATGGACAATATGAAGGGTGTATTTATTCAACAGGATGCATTGGAGATGTATGTTCTTGTGTTAGTGGAGAATGTATAAATACTTGCGGTAATGGAGTATGTGATTTATGGGAAAATATCTCTTCATGTAGTTTAGATTGCGATGACTTAGATAATTATGAATATAATTGCAATTATTGGGATCACACTTGGTTTAATGGAAATATAGAAAATTCAATGTATCAAAATAATTTTGATAGCAATATAAATGGATGGTCATTCATTGCACAAGGAGGATATCCGACAGGAGGTTGGTTTAATGATTCAGGAAATCCTAATCCAGGTTCATTATGGTTTTTTGGAGAAATAGGAGGAGGATATATTTCAGCATACACTTGCTTTAATGCCTCATTAATTAATAATACAAGCATACAAATAAGCGGAATGTGGAGGGATTTTAATACTGATAATGATTTTGAACAACCTTTACCCTCAATTACTATAAGAAAAGGATGCAATTTAACAGGAGGAATAATATTAGACACCAGAGTTGTTAATTGTGTTAACAGATGTACTTATGGATCAGCTAGTGGAGCAGAATATACTTATTCATGGTCTAATTCATGGCATTCTTTTTCTCACCCAACAAGAATAATTAATTACACTTTAGGTAATTATGAAGGACCTTTAACATTAGTTTTAACTCAAGGAGATTGGGGAATGTGGGATGCTGATCCAAATTTTGATTCACTTAATTTTTTTAGAAACGAATCAAGCCCATGCTGTGGTGATGATGGAATATTAGATACTTTTTATAATGGTACAATAAGTTCAGCTGATTTTTTTTGTTTTAACGGACAGGTTTTAAATTCATCAGTTGATTTAAATAAAACATTATGTGAATATTATTTATTTGATTGGATTGAAAATAGTTATGGAAGTAATTATTCATGCTGTGGAGATGATTTATTATTAGATTCATTTACTAACGGAACTTACTCATGCTGTAATGGAATATTGCAACAGGGAAGTTGTTAAAATTAACTTTATTGCAATTCTATTAATTTATTATTCATTAATTTTTATATTATTATCTCCTAATTTTATTTATTGGCAAGTTTTTTATATTATATAATCTATCAATATTAAAAATGAAAAAGTTTAATGTTGGTATTTTGGGAGCAACTGGAGCTGTTGGGCAGAATTATGCATTGCTTTTAAATAATCATCCTTGGTTTAATGTGACTTATTTGGCTGCTTCTTCTAAAAATGAAAGCAAGACTTACAGTCAAGCATTAGAAAATAAATGGTTCATGGACAAAGAAATACCAAATAAATTAAAAAATATAATTTTAGCTGATGCTTCTAAACCTTCTAAAGCTTTAGAGCTTTGCGATTTTATTTTCTCTTCTTATGAATCTTCTAAGGAAGAAATTTGTAATACTGAAATGGAATATGCAAGATTAGGCATTCCAGTTATTTCAAATAATTCAGCGCATAGGTGGACTAAAGATGTTCCTATGATTATTCCTGAAATTAATTATAATCATTTAGGATTGATTGGTATTCAGAAAAAAAACAGAGGTTTTTCCAAAGGATTTGTTGTAACAAAACCGAATTGTTCAATTCAAAGTTTTTTGACTCCTGTTTATGCATTAATAGCAAATGGATACTTTGTTGACAAAATTATTGCTACAACTTTGCAAGCAATTTCTGGAGCAGGATATCCTGGAGTTCCATCTCTTGACATTATTGACAACATTGTTCCTTATATTGGAGGAGAGGAAGAGAAAACTGAATTAGAACCTTTGAAAATATTAGGGAATATTGTTAATGAAAGTATTAATAATTATGATAAATTAAAAATCTCAGCAACCTGCACTAGAGTGCCAGTTATTAATGGACACACTGCAAGCATTAATTTAAGCTTTGTAGGCATTAAGCCAAGTCTTGATGAAATAATTAGCACTTGGAATAATTTTACTTCAGAACCTCAGAGACTTAATCTTCCGTCAGCTCCAAAGAAACCAATAATTTATCTGAATGAAGAAAACAGACCTCAGCCTAGAAAAGATAGAGATAATGATAAAGCAATGGCTGTAAGCGTCGGAAGGCTCAGAGAATGCGACATCTTTGACATTAAATTTATAGGATTGTCTCACAACACCATAAGGGGTGCTGCTGGAGGAGCAATTCTTACTGCTGAATTATTAGCTGCAAAGGATTATTTATAGTTGCGTTATTATTATTGATATTAATATTATTACAAATGCTGTAAATTTTTTATAATTAAATTTCTCTTTAAAAAATATTAAAGATGCAACATAAACTAATATTGGCTGTAATGAAAAAATTAAAACTGTATAAATTATCCCTGATGCTTGATAACTGTAATAATATAAAACCCAAGCTATTGAAGTCAGAATATTTGTTATTATTAAATAAGGCATTGCTTTTTTTGGCAATTTTTTAATTTTTTTATAAAATAGCAATAATAAAACTATAGATATTGCTCCATCAATTATTAATTGCAAAGATATTGGATTCCAAACTTCAAGCAAAGATTTTGAAATTATTCCCCTAAACGGACTTGCTATTAAATTCCATAATAATAAAATCACAGTTGCTTGAGTTATTTTGAAACTTTTTTTTTCATAATGAGACCAAGCTACTGCTCCGGCAGCAAGTAATGAAAGAATTATATTTACGTAATTTCTTTCATCAGGAAATATTAATGCTGCAAAAATTATTAATGGAAAATTTTTCAAAAGCTCAATTATTTGAATTTCTCCTAAAAAATCTTTTTTTAATGCATTATAAAATATTAAATTAGAAGCAATAGTTATTGAAATTGATAATATTATTAATAATAAATATTTTCCGTAAAGTAATTCTAAATTAAAAGGAGGGTTAAATATTAAAAACATAATAAAAGTAAATAAAGTTATTAACGGAAAACTTACTACTAAGTATTGCTTATGAGTTGCTTTCTTTACTGACAGTATTACTTTATCTAAACAAAAAGACGCTGACTGCAAAATTGAT
>JAQVLH010000183.1 GCA_028704265.1 Candidatus Nanoarchaeia archaeon | reverse complement strand
CAATGTTTTAAATCTAAGAAAAATTTTTAGCTATCCAATAGATTTCAATAAAGCAACACTTAGAATGCATGAAAAAATTGGTAATTTTAAAGAAGAAGGGTGTCTAAAAAAACATGTTTATTGGAACAATGAAAATCACGATGTTTTAGTTTTATCTCTTTTTAAAGAGGATTTCAATGCAACTAAGTAAAAAATATTACTTTGTTGATTTTACTTTAGAAAATTATCAAAGATTATTACTGATGGTAAAAGAAAAATATATCTTTTGTAATTACTTAAATTTAATATAGCAATTAATATTGATATAAGGATTAATAATGGTACAAAATAATAATAAAATTAAGGTAGTATGGATTTCTCAGTTTTCAAATCCAGAAGTCAGAGAAAAACTGGATTTATCTAAAAGAAGAGTTTTTGTATTTCTTAAATCTTTATTATATAAAAATAAGAGGAATTATAGAGATTTTGCATCATGGATAACTGTACAGCTTAAAGAATTTGAAAAAATAAAAAATGTAGAACTACATGTTATTTCTCCCCATCAAGGGATGAAACAAATGATTAAAGAATTTGAGATTAATGGAATCTATTATCATTTTTATAAGTCAGATTTGTTTAGTTATCTTGAGATATTGAGAAAAAAACTATTTAAAAAAAGTAAATGCAAATATGTGCTAAATCGATTTAATGTCAAAAAGATCATAGATAAGCTTAACCCTGATATTGTTAATTTAATTGGGGCTGAAAATCCTTACTATTCCATTACTGCATTAGATGTTAAGAGTATTCCGGTTTATGTACTACTACAAACAGTTTTGCAAGTTTCATTAGAAAATGAGTCTCATTATGATGTCTCTCAAGAAAGATTATATATTGAGAAACAGATTTTTATGAAAATGAAATACTTTGGGACTTTTAATTTCAGTAAATTGTATTTCAATTGTGTAAAAAAGATGAATACTTCAGCAAATATTTTAAATTATTATTTTCCAAGAACACAGCCTATTTGTAACCAAGAAGTTAAGAAAGAGTTTGATTTTGTTTTCTTTGCAGCAGGTGTTTCGAATGTAAAAGGTATTGAAGACACACTGGAAGCACTATCCATTGTAAATAAGAAGGGATTTTATTCAACATTAAATATAATCGGCTCCTGTTCAGGAGAATATAAGAAAATCCTTCAAAATAAAATATCAGAGTTAGATATAGAAGACAAGGTGTTTTTTAATGATTATTTTCCAGAACACTCGGATGTTTTCAAGCAAATCCAAAAAGCCAACATAGCTGTATTACCAAGCAAAATAGATGTTATATCATCAACCATTACTGAAGCAATGTTTATGCAAATTCCGGTTGTTGCTTACAAGACATCAGGAACGCCTTTTTTAAACAAAGAAATGGAGGCAATACTGTTATCTGATATTGGAGACATAAACAGTCTTGCTGATAATATGATAAAGTTGTTGCAATCAGAAGAATTAAGAAAAGAGATAAGTGAGAATGCTTTAAAAATTTCAAATAAGTATTTTGATAGTAAAAATATTGCTGAAAAGCTTGTTCAAGATTATTATGCTATAATAGATCATTATCATCACAATAAAGAAATTCCGCCTGATTTGTTAGTATAGTTTTGAATAATATTGGAGAAATAATGAAACAAAAAATTGAAAAACATTGTATAAAATCTACTGTAAGTATTGTAGAAGCTTTAAAAACGATGGATAACAATAAAACAAGATTACTTATTGTCTTAGAAAACGGAAAATTCCTAAGTTTGTTGAGCATTGGCGATATTCAAAGAGCAATTATCAAAAATATTGAGTTGACTACCCCGATAAAATCAATACTTAGAGATATAATAACAGTTGGCAAAGCGGAAGACAAGATTGAAGACTTGAAATTTTTAATGACCCAAAATAGAATCGAATTTATGCCGATTGTTGATGATAAACAGAATTTGATTGATATAATTTTGTGGGAAGACCTTTTTTCTGAAAAGACTTTACAAAAAAAAGAATTGAATTTACCTGTTGTAATAATGGCAGGGGGCAAAGGAACGAGGTTAAGACCTTTGACAAATATTATTCCAAAGCCATTAATTCCAATTAACGATAAGACTATTATTGAAGACATAATGGATAGATTTGTTGAACATGGATGTAGCAAGTTTTTTTTATCAGTAAATTATAAAGCAGATATGATTAAGTTTTATTTAGATTCAATAAATAATTCATATTATGAAATTAGTTATTTTCAGGAAGAAAAACCGTTAGGAACTGCCGGTAGTTTATTCCTTTTGAAAGAGAAAATAAAATCTACTTTTTTTGTGAATAACTGCGATATCCTCATTGATGAAGATTATAATGAAATATTGAAGTATCACCAAGACAACAAAAATGAAATAACTTTAGTTGCTGCTATGAAGCATATCTCTTTACCTTATGGAACACTACAAACTTCAGAGAATTCTTTTCATTTATAGTTTTGATATGTTTCATAAATTATTCCTCCAATCATAAACTTTTCCGTTTGATTATAACATATATAGTATTTAAAATCAAAGATTTATTGATAGCATACCTGACAAGGCTCCTGCAATAAGAGCTAAGCCCAGCCTTTCAATTCTGTCCACTCCCAGTACTGAAGCA
>JAQVLH010000182.1 GCA_028704265.1 Candidatus Nanoarchaeia archaeon | reverse complement strand
AATTTGATGACGATAATACTTTTACATATAAAACTAATTGGATTTTAATGGGTGGAACTTACAATAAAAAGTTTTTAGTTGACTCTGCATTAGAATCCAGGTTTGTAATAATGACTCCTGAAAAAAAGTTAGATGGTTCTTTAACAAAACATATTCATAGATCTAAAAAATTTTTTATTGATGATGAAGTTAAGTTTGCTTTAAGAGATGAGTTAATTAATAAATGGAATATTTGTGATTATAAACCTATTCTTCCTGATGAAGTTTATTCTCCTGAAGTTAACATGTCTATTAGAGAAGCTTCTGGATTGTTAAGTAAATTAATGTGTAAGAAATGGTGGGGTATCACTATGAGTAATGATGAGATTATTGAAGAAGCTAAAAGAATTAAATCTTCTTCTGAAAATGTTTGGCGTAGTGAAGAAGATAAAGTGTTTGATTGTATTTTTTATGAATCTAAAACTGTTCCTGAAATTTCTAAATTATTAGGAATGTCTTCAAGGAATGTTAGGAAGCATTTGAGGAGTATTAGAGCAATTCATTCTATTGAAGGTGGTGAACATACTTATAGAGTTTATTGAGGACAACCTATTCAACAACCTTTATAAATAAATTGCAAGTATAATATGTTATAGGAGGTATGAAAATGATTATAAGTGGAATTAGAAAAACATTAAGATTAAACAGAGGCAATACTTTCGGAATTAATCTTCCAATGGAATGGGTAAAATACATAGGATTAAAACACAAAGATGAATTAAACTTTTTTGCTGATGAAATCTTAATAATTTATCCAAAAAATATTCAATTAAAAGAAGATGAATTAATGGAATTAATATCTAAAAAAATAAAAAAAAATAATCAAGTTGAAGAAATTCTTTCAACTGATTTAATGTAATTGGTAAAAAAATAGAGGTGATAAAAAATGCCAATGATAGTAGATGAAAATTTAGAAAAAGTTTTAGGAAGCGAATGGGTTAATAAATATCATTCAGCATTATCAAAAAAAACAAGCAAACCAAAAATTGTTTTTGAAAACAAAATAGAGGAAAAAGAATTCATGCAATTTATTCAACATGCTTTAAGTCCTGAAACTGCACAAACAACATTCAAAAAAAATGGGTTTGAATATGATGTATTAGTAGTTAATACACCATCTGAAATAAGAGTGTTTCCTTTAAAATTTGGAAATAGTGTTTCATTCAGATTTAAGAATGATTGGATTGGTGGATTCGTAGATGAATCAGAAATTGAAAAATTAGTTCCTGATAATAATTATTTATTAGTTGGAAATTATTATGAAAAAAAAGGAAGTGTTGGAGATAGAATTTTTAAAAACATGAGAGTTGATTTCATAATGTCTTTTGCAGAATTGGCTGAAGGAACATTTGGTAAAGATGCTCCTGAAGAAAATAATGATTCTCAAAATCAAGAATAATAAAAAATAAATGGAGTGTGAAAAGTATGGAAGTAAAAAATGAATTAACAAAATCACCTCTTTCTAATGCGTTAATAATAACGGATTGGAAAGATGATTTAAAATTAGTAAAGGATTTAACAGCAAAAACTTGTAGTGATTCAGAGTTTAAACTATTACTTCATATGGCTAATGAGTATGGGTTAAATCCTTTAAAAAGAGAAATTTGGGCAGTGAAATATGGTTATGCTCCTGCTCAAATTTTTGTTTCAAGAGATGGGTTTTTAAGTATTGCTCATAAGTCAGGTCAATTCAATGGAATGAACACAGTGTTTAATGAAGTTGAATCTGATGATGGTAAAAAAGATTTAACTGCAACATGCACTGTTTATAGAAAAGACATGGATAATCCTATTAAAGTAACAGTGTATTTTTCTGAATATAATAGTAATCAAAGTATTTGGAAATCTAAACCAAGAACAATGCTTCAAAAAGTTTCTGAATCTCAAGCATTAAGAAGAGCATTCAATATTGATGGAGTTTATTCTCCTGAAGAATTTAGTCAAGCAGAAACAGAGTATTCTAACAATATTGAAAAAGATATTAATGCTTTAAAAAATTTAAAGGAGTGTGGTAAAAATGAGTGAAGAACAAATTGTTTTGAATAAAGTAGAGTATCCTGATTCTATTGAATTAGATTTTGGTGGAACAAGAAAATCTGCTAAGCTTTATTTTAACGCATCTGATTTAGATGATGCTAAAAAAAGATTAGAAAACATGAGTGTTATTGGAGAATTAGCAAAAGAAATAATGAACAAAGTAAATACTGGTGGTAAAAATAATGAGTAAAGATTATTCACAATTAGTTATTATTTTACTAAGTATTTTTTTGTTTTTATTTTTTTATTTTGCAGGAATGCAAGCTGGTTATAATCATAAATGCAAAGTTGAATTTAACAACAGAATAATACTGTATTGTCCTAACAATGTTGTTTTGGAAGAAGATTATTCTATGCAATATTGTCCAACTGACAATAACTTGTATTGTCCAAACTATTTAGTGCTTGGAGGTGATTAATGTGTTTGAAAATAATAGGATTTATTATTTGTATTTAATTAATGATAGTCATGCTCATGCTTTTCAATTCATTGAATTAACAAATGGTTTTATTAAAATGAAAGTATGGTCAGATGTTTCTTCAAAAAAAGATTATGACACTTGGTTTGTTCCAATTAATAATATTCAATATATTACTG
>JAQVLH010000181.1 GCA_028704265.1 Candidatus Nanoarchaeia archaeon | reverse complement strand
AATTGTAGAATCATCATTTAGTAAACCTAATGTTTTTGATGTTTGGGCAGGACGTAGTACTTTTGAAAAAATGTTTTCAGGAGAATCTTTAATTGATACTTTTCAAAAAGAAGTGGATATTTATGAAAATGCGTTATTAAATTTAAAAGCTTCTGGTGATAAATTTACAACTATTGAAGGTGTGCTTTTTGATAAAAAAAGACTAGAAAAAGCATTAGCAGAAAGCAAAACAAATTTAAATAATGCTTTTAAAGAACAAAACACTTATATTGAACAATATAAACAAGGATTAAGAGCGTCTTTAGATATTAATGATGATTTTAAAGACTTAAATCAGAATGCTTTAAGTTCATTTATTGAATCAATTGGAGATAATCTTAAAAATTTATCTACAAAAGGTAATAAAATAGACAGCTTAGATTTAGCAGAATATTTAGGTGACAGTGAAGTTTTTGTTTCAAAAATGAATGGTATTAATAAAAGTTTTGAAGAAAATCAAAAAAATGTTGATTTAACTAAGAAACAATATCAAGATTGGCGAAATGAATCTATAAAATCTCTATCTGATATTTTACTTTATCAAGGTAAATTAGGTTCTAGAAAATTAGCTAATGATTTAGCAAAGCAAATGGTTGATGGATTAGGTAAAATTGAAACCGCAGGCAAAAAGGCAACAGATTCCTTATCTAAATATGAAAAAGCTCTATCTGATTTTCAAACAAAATATAAAGAAAATGCTGATAAAATTAAAGAGTTAAGTGGTTTTCTTAATGAACTTAATGATAAAGGTTTAACTCAATCTTCAATAGATAAAATAATATCTGATTATCAAGATTATATTCCTCTCCTTGAAAACGAGTCAGAATTAAGAAAACAACTTGTGAAAGATACAAAAGATTATCAAAATGCAATTTATGACGCTTATGTAAAAACAAAAGAAGAAGATGTAAGTTTCTATAATCAAGTTAAGAATAATCATACTGCCTTATTTAATCATTTGAATAAATTATATGGTAATAATGTTACTAATTGGGCGAATTTAGCTCAAGCAAGAGAAGAAATTGAGTTACAATTAATAAATAAATTAGGTTCCGAATGGGCTAAGTATTTTGATTCTTTTAGTGCGGGAACATTATTAGTAAATCCTACTAGTGGTGCAGATTTTAGACGTATTGAAAGCGGAAGTGTTTTAGCAGTTGATGAAAAGACTAATAAAATACTTAAAGATTATGCAGATTTTCAAAAGGCAACAAGAGATATTGCATCAAAATTTAAGAATCTAAATGTTTCTAGTTCACTTGGTAATAAATCCTCCTCATCCTCTTCTGCAACAGAAAAAGAACTCTACGATTCTAAATTATATGAAAAAGCAATAGCATCTTTAGATCAACAACTTGCTCTTCTTAACGATACTAAAGAAAAAGCAGCATCTTTTTCACAAGAATATCGAGATAGTTTGCAAAAAGAAATTACTCTTCTTCAACAAAAGCAAAAACTTGCACATGAGGAAGCAGATCGATTACGTAATCAAAAATCTTCTAAAATATCAGAGATAAATAAACTAGCAGGAACAGATTGGTATTCTTTAGATGGAGCACAGCAACAAAAAATATTTGATTCATTATACAATGCCAAAAAAAATTTAAAACAAAAACAGTTTAATGACTTACTTAAAGATGTTGATTCTTTAGATAAATCTATTGTAGACCTTGGTAATTCTTGGAGTGATTGGCAAGATAAAGTTGATGGAAATAAAATTGCTCAAGTAACATCCAAACTTGAACATTTTGATAAAGCCATTTCAAATATAAACGATAAATTACAACGTAATAAATCTGAAATGCAAAATCTTATCCCAGGCACAACAACAACATATAGTGCTAAACTTCAAGAACAAATTACCTTAACTAAAGAATATATTCAAGCATTACAAGAAAAGCAAAAATATTTAGAAGTTGAAATAGCATTAGAAACTACAAATATTGCTAGAAAAAATGAATTAATAGATATATTAAAAAATGTTAAACAAGCATTATTTGACGTAAAAATTGATTTAACTTCTCAACTTGCTGCACAAGCAGACGAAGTAATATCTATCTATAAAGATATGTATGAGAAACAAAAAGACCTCGCTTTAGATGCAATTGATGCCCAAATTGATGCAGAAGAAAAACGGCATAAACAAACAACTGATAATCTTGATGACGAATTATCTCAATATAATGATTTAATTGATGCTAAACTTAAACTTCTTGACGAAACTGAAGCAGAAGAAGAATATCAAAAAAGTTTAATGAAAGCACAGCAAGAACGTCAAGATATTCAGAACCAGATTGACGTTTTATCATTAGATGATTCTCCTGAAAATCGTATTAAACTTGCAGATTTGAAGAAGCAATTAGCTAAAAAAGATGAAGATATTCAAGATAAACAACATAAACATACCCTGGATTTGAGAAAAGCTAATTTGCAAAATATGATAGATATTAAGAAGAAAGAAACTCAAGTGGCAAAAAACGCAGAAGATGATCAGTATGATGCTTTAAAAGATAATCGAGGCAAACAAAAAACTGCTATTGTAAAATATTGGGATGATATGATTAATGATGAAGCAAGATTCGCGAATATTAGACAACAGATAATTAGCGGTAATCTTAATGGAATTGAATCTGATTTTG
>JAQVLH010000180.1 GCA_028704265.1 Candidatus Nanoarchaeia archaeon | reverse complement strand
CTGTTTCAAGCTCTCTTTCAACCCATTTTTTAGCAATAAATGCATTTTTATTTCTTCTTGTTTCATTCTGGTTTTATCTGTATAAAAATGAAAAAATAGACTGGAAAAAATATTCCATTATTATTGCACTATTTATTATTTTGAGTATTCTTCTCAATGCTTATTTACTTCAAGGTCTTTTTTCAAATCCTATTTTTTCTACCATAAATAGCCAGCATGAATCATTCTTTGCCCCAGTTCTAAGTCAAGATATTCCTGCAATCGCCAAGATTATCGTCCTAGAGGGTTTTTGGAGAGAAGTAGGATATAAAACTCTATACAAAAGTATACCTACTTTTGCTTATTATTCTGTCATAGCTATTCTTATCTTACTTCTGTTAATAGGATATTACAATAATAATGAAAAAAAATCATCAAAATTCTTTTATTCACTATTTTGGATTGGACTTATTTTAGGGACAGGAATAAGTCATCCTTACACAAAACCTTTTTTTGATTTTCTTTTTAATAACTTGCCTTTTTTCAACGGATTTAGAGATAGCCATAAATTTGTAACACTCATTGCTCTATCCTATGCATATTTTATTCCATTAGGAATAATCTCCATAAAGCAAAAAATATCGGAAGATATTACTAAAGAAAACTTGAAAAAAACATTTTTAGGAGGATTTGTTCTTCTTTCAATAGCTTTCTTAGTTTTTTCAAGTTTCCCCCTTCTAGGATTATCAAATCAAGTGCAATCAGTAGAATACCCTCAGGATTATATTCAAGCAGGAAAATTCATAGATAATTCTAATATGAGTTCAACTCCAAATGATATAATTTATCTTCCATTTTACATGTATCTTAGCTACAATTGGAGCTTGCCTGCAAATTCAGATGGTAGAATTCCTGCAGTAATAAATGCAGTAACAAAAACTTTCGTTATTACAGGAATTGATAATTATGGGAGTGCTAGTTCTGAACAGACAGAGATAATAAAATGTCTTTCTAATAAAAGTATATTCTGTCTAGAAAATAATTCAATTGAGTACATAATAAAAGATAAATGCGCTCTAGGAAATATGGATTATTCTTGGGTAAATGAGACTAATATAAAAATGATTTACTCTGGAGCATGCCTAGATATTTATAAGACAAATCCAATAATAGAAAAAGAAAGAATTGAAAAAATTCCATTAAGATTCATTATTGGATCATCGCTTTCTTTGCTTACTCTAATTTTCCTTATTGCTTGTCTATTAAGGAATAGAAAAAAATAAGGAGGCACAAAGCAGATAAATACGCAAAAGTAACTTTCCATAACACAAAATTTCCAGATTTAAGCGAATAATCTAAGCCAAAAAATATCAGGGTGATAATACCGAAAATACAACCAAAGCGAATCCATTTAATTTTTCTATAAACATATCTCGCAATATCAGAAAAATCAAATTTGGGTTCTCTATCCTTGGCCATTTCAATAATTTGTAAAACTACACCAACAACAAGAAAATAATAAACAAATACCGCTATATTTTCAGCTAGGGCTTTTTGATAAATATAAAGTAAAAGGGGAATAAATCCTAGAAGAATTATTGCTGGAAGAATTAAAAAACGTGAATCTATTCTGAGAAAATAAAAAATTAATGCTAAAAAAATAAATCCAATAAAAGCAATTTCCACAGAATAGAGAGCATTTCCAATAGACCAATTTATTCCAACTAAAAGAGTCACTAATATTAATCCTGCTAAAAAACCTCTTCTAAAAAATGATCCGAGGGTTTGGTTATATTTCTCTTCGTCATTCTTCATAAAAAAGAAAAGCCATGCAAAGCCTGAAAGAACAATTAAACTAAATAAAAGATTTAACCCAATAAATAGATTTACGTTTAATATCTCAGACCTATCCAGTAAAATTAGGAATATAGAAAGAATAAAAAAATTTCTTGAGATAAGTAGTAATGATTCATTATAATTTTTAAATTCCATTTTATTTATTAGGATCCTTTCTACCTCTTTTCTATTTTTATTTCTACCTTTTTTAGAAACCCGTTTCCAATTATAGGAATTCTTATTGTTTCATTGTTTGAAATAAATTGCATTTCTTTTGTTTCTTTAGGCTTAATCTTTTTATAAACAAATTTTGCATTGCATATTGAGCCATGATAATAAGGATATTTGCCATATTTACCTAAACTCAAATTCTGAACTCCATTATAATCTGTCCATATTCTTTCATTTTTAAATTCTTTTTTTCCTGCAAACTTTCCATCAACAAATAATACAATATATCCAGATTCATTCACTTCTTGTGTTGGGTTATATATCCCTAGAATGCTGTGTGTTCTATTAAAGAAATCTTTGTTAATATTATAAGTAAGGGTATAGGATGGCCCTGTTTTATTATCCATTTTTCCAACGACAAACCTTATCTTAGTTTTATCCTGCAAAATCTCCCAATTATAATGCCCAATTATCTCCTGAGTATCATTTGTAATTTCTGGTTTATATTCTACATATACTGCAAAGGGCCCCGTTTCAAATTTATTTTGGGAATTTGGCAGGGTTAATTTTGTCTTGCCATCTAAATATAAACATTCTTGTTGGTCTTCTTCAATCGTTTCTCTAATATCTCTGTTATAATTTGAATAAATAACCGAATTTCCGGCGCTTACTTTAATCTGATTTATGTTTGTTTTGTTGGCAATTTCT
>JAQVLH010000179.1 GCA_028704265.1 Candidatus Nanoarchaeia archaeon | reverse complement strand
TTAGAAGCAAATGGCAGGATTATAGAGAAAATAATAATAATTATAAAGTAAAAAAGAAAGCTAAATTAATTATTTCTAATAATTCAAAAAAGCGAAAAATTTGTGTTAAAGCTGTTGATATTTTTGGTTTTGAAAGTGTTGCAGTAGTTGAGGTTTAAAATAATGGTTAATGCTAAATCTTTAGGAACAGGTAATATTCCTTTAAAACTTGCTGATTTATTGTCTAAAATAGTTAATAAAGAATGGGAAGATGGCACTTTTATTAATAAAATTTCTTTAGTAACTCAGGATTTATTAAAATTCTGGGACCCTAAAGGAAGTTTTTCTGATTTAAGAAATTTTAATTTTCATGAAGGTCAATGGCAAGCTATTTTAAATTCTATTTATGTTCATGAAATTTTGAAGATTAAGAATGTTCATGATTTATATATGGCAATTAGTCCAGAATTATTGGCTGAGATGGATTTAATTGATTTAAAGAAGGATAAGCACTCTCATCCTAAGTATTGTATTAAAATGGCTACTGGAACTGGAAAGACTTGGATTATGCATGCTTTATTGATTTGGCAATATTTGAATTCAAAGTATAATGAAAAAAATAGTGAACTTTTTTCAAAAAATTTTTTGTTAATTGCTCCTGGAATAATTGTTTATGAAAGATTGTTGGATGCTTTTTTAGGTAAGAGAAAAGAAGATGGAAAAAGAGATTTTGATTCTTCTGATTATAAAACTTTTGAAGATTTATTTATTCCTCAATCATATAGTGAAGAATTGTTTGGATTTTTACAAAGTAGTGTTTGTCAAAAAGAAGATATTAATAAAAAAGTTACTGGTGATGGTTTAGTTGCTATTACTAATTGGCATTTGTTAACAGAATCATATAATGGAAATGATTCATTAAATCCTATTGATAATCCTATTGAAATAGTTAAGGAACTTCTTCCTGTTACTCCTGGAACAACTGCTGGGCATGCTTTAAATCAATTAGATAATCAATATTTAAAAGGCAAAGAGTTAGATTATCTAGCAGGTCTTTCTGATTTAGTTGTTTTTAATGATGAAGCTCATCATTTAGGTGAGTTTAAAAAAGCTGATGAAGTTTTTGAAAAAAAATGGCAGGAAGCTTTGAATAAAATAGTAGGTAAAAAGCAAAATAAATTTATTCAAATTGATTTTTCAGCAACTCCTTATTCTGTTACTGGTTCTGGTCAAAAGAGAACTAGACACTTTTTTCCCCATGTTATTATTAATTTTGAATTAGTTACTGCTATAAAATTAGGATTAGTTAAAACTGTGGCAATTGATAAAAGGAAAGAATTAGCTGCGTTACCTTTAGAATATAAAGCAGATAGAGAAGGTAAAGATACAACATTATCTGAAGGTCAGAGGGTGATGTTAAGAGCAGGTGTGACTAAATTAAAAATATTAGAAGAAGGTTTTACTAATTTTGATAAAAATAAGATTCCTAAGATGTTAATTGTATGTGAAGACACTACAATAGTACCTTTAGTTAGTCAATTTTTAATACATGAAGGTTTTTCTGAAGATGATATATTAGAGATTCATTCTAATAAAAAAGGAGAAATAGGGCAGGAAGAATGGGATAATATTAAGCAGAAACTTTTTAGTATTGATAAAAATTCAAAACCTAAAATTATTATTTCTGTTCTGATGCTCAGAGAAGGTTTTGATGTTAATAGTATATGTGTTATTGTTCCTTTACGTTCAAGCTCTTCATATATACTTTTGGAACAAACTATTGGTAGAGGATTAAGATTAATGTGGAGAGAACCAGAATATGAAGAAATTAAATTCGAAAACAGAACAAAACTTTTATTAAAAAAAGAGGAACCTAATAATTATTTAGATATTTTAAGTATTATAGAACACCCTAATTTTATTGAATTTTATGAAAGAGAATTAAGCGGAGCTTTAGCAGAAACAAAAACTTTACCTAATAAAGATAAACTTGTTGGAGATTTAATATTAATTAAATTAAAAGAAAATTATAAGGATTATGATTTGTTTTGGCCATTAGTTATTTATGAAAAGGAGGAATATTTGAATACTCCTGAATTATCACTTAATTCTTTAGAGCAGTTTCCTATTCCTTTAGATTCATTAACTCCACTTGTTCCTAAAAATGATGTTTTTTATGGTGAGGAAATAACTGTTAAAACAAGATTTGAATATGCAGTTACTGCTGACATATTTACAGCAAAAAGTTATAATTCTTTTATAGCTAAAGTTGTCAATGCAGTATCTTCTGTTCCTATTAAATTAGGTAAAAAGACCAAAAATTTTCCAACAATACAAATTAATACTTCAATGATAGCAAAATTAACTGATGAATATATTAGAATTAAATTATTTGGAAAAGAATTTGACCCTATTATTAATAATAATTGGAAAATTTTGTTATTAACTCAAGAAAAAATAATACAACATATTGTAAAAAATATTAGTCAAGCAATATATGATATGCAAAACAATTTTAGTGTTGTTGATGCTAAAATAATTAAAAAATATTTTTCTGAAATGAATGAAATGCGAATTAGGGATAATTATTCAATTAAAGTAGCCAAATCTATTTATGAAAGGATTGGTTTTCCTTCAAATAAAGGAGGATTTGAGAAAGCATTTATTGAATTTGTGGATTCGGATTCAAAGGTTAATTCTTTTATGAAAATAAATGAAC
>JAQVLH010000023.1 GCA_028704265.1 Candidatus Nanoarchaeia archaeon | reverse complement strand
ACGAGCCCGTATCTAGCCTAAATGTTTTTGCGGTAATTTAAATTAACAATCAATCATTTTTTAAATTTATCGATTAAAACACAACTAGAATATGAACTCAACATAATGATTAAAAAAACTCTCATTCCTTTAAAAATGTTTCTGTAAAACCACTTTTTTATTAAATTTGAATATAAATTAAATCTTATATTCCTTTTTGCAGTAAGCACATTTAATCTTTTGGCCGAGTATATAATTTTTTATTATTGTAGGATCAAATCTTAAATCAATTGCCTCATTAAGCACAATGCCGTCAAGGGAATTACCAGATATTTTTATTGGTTTATTACACAATTTGCATTCGTAAAGTTTTGTTTCCATTGAAATCTATGGTAATTTAACTTATTATTTAAATGTTTTTAAAAATAATTAAATGATGCTAAAAATAATTAAAAATTAAATATTTTTTAAAAAAATAAGTAAATTTAAAAATAATAATAAAAAATCAATATTCTTTTTCTTCAGTTTCGAACATTGAAAATTTCCTGTTGATATCGTCAACCATTACATCGCAATCAGCTTTAATCTTGTTAAGATTTGCAATGATTCTGTTCTTTTCAACTTCCAAGCTTTTAATGTTTTTATAAGGCTCTATTGCCCTTTCAAGCATGTCGATTTCAATGTAAGAATAAGGCTCGTTTGCTAATTTTTTACAGACTTCTGTTGCCATTTCTTCCAAAAACTTATTCATTCCGACTTTTACCCTTTTCTTTATCATTCTTCCTTCAGGCAAATTCTTCTTGATAAGCCTTACAATTTCTGCATTGGCAAAAGCCATTTTTGACTCTTCTTCTTCATCTAAATCTTCTTCAAGCTCAAGTTTTTCATCTTCAATTTCAGGCTTTTTTTCTTCATCACTCATAATAATTAATAAAAAAATCAATCTTTAAAAAGTTGTTTATGTCTTTCCTTTTCTAAGGCCGACCGCATTATACCTGCATATTTCATGGCAGCAATAGCACCTTATGCATTTTGAATAATTTATTTTAGCTTTTCCTTTTATTATTGAAATTGCTTTTGCAGGGCATGATTTAGCGCATAAGCCGCAGCCTATGCATGTATCTTTTATGAATGGTTTTTTTACAAAAAAATCAATATATATGCTTCTTAATTTAGGTGGAATTAATTTAAATAATTTGGAAATCAATTCAGAATTAGGTATTTTAAACTGGGTTTTATAATCTGAATAATTTTTATTATTTTCTTTGAATAACCCATAATCTTTTGCAAGTTTTAGATAAGGTATTTTTTTATAATCAATGCCTATTATTTTTGAAATATTATAATCCAATTCAAAGCAATCAGTGCTTGCTGCAATTATTCCTAATTTTTTTATCTTTCCTCTACTGGGCCCTTCCCCTTCCATACCAAAAACCCCATCAGCTATGTTAAGGCATGGCTTTGCTATTTTTGCCAAATCAATAAGCATTTTTGAAAAATCATCAACTGTGCTGAATCTTGAATGAAAATAAGTCTTATTTTTTCCGGCAATTAAACCAAATAAATTCTTGACAGCACAAGTCATTGTTGTAAGCATATGAGTTTTTACTTTACAAACATTAATTATCTTATCAGCCTTAAAAAATGCTGAAATTAAATCATATTTTTTTATAAACCCTGATTTGTTTTGGTATTCTTTGCTTGAAAAATCATTGCTTATTTCCTTAAAATTTGAATAACCACATTCTTTGTAAACATTTTCCATGCATTCAAAAGAATAATCCCCTGATGATGAATCAGCAATTATTATTTTGCAGCCTATTTTATTAAGTTTATTTATTAATACTTTTATTATTTCCGGATGAGTTGATACTGCACGCTCAGGAACAGCAGGCATTAAAAGATTAGGCTTTATTAAAACCGTATCTTCTTTTTTAATGAATTTATCTAATCCTCCTAATTCAGCCAAACAAAAATTAAGTGATTTTTTTATAATTTTAGAATCATAAGAATCGCATTTGTTAACTGAAAACATTGATTATTTTACCTTTCCATTGTTTAAAAAAATTAATATAAAAGAATTAAGTTTTTAATCATCCGATGAACTGTCTTGGTTATCAGAATCGTTTTCAAATTGCATGCATATACTGCATCTTTCTCTTACTTGCTCGCCGCAATCAACACAAAACATTGAACCACATTCAATGCATTTTGTTAAACTTTTTACTGCTTTTTTACATATATCACATTTCATGTTTTAATTTCATCCTTCTTGTGTTTTTTTAAAAAAAATTAAATAAAAAAAAATAAATTTAATTAAAAGTTAATGACAATTATTAATAATCCTCGCTGGATTCTTCATCATCTGATGAATCTTCATCTTCCATATCTTCATCTTCTAATTCATCATCATCGAAGTCTTCATCATCATCGATTTCTTCGTCATCGTCATTTGCTTTAAAATTGTAGTTGTTCATTTTTTTTAAACCTCTTATTATTTTTTCTTTTTAGCAGGTGCTTTCTTAGCTACTTTTTTAGCAGCTGGTTTCTTTGCTCCTTTTTTTACAGGTGCCATGGCCACACTTCCTCCTCATGAGTTTTAAACATTTAATAAAATGTTATACTATTATTGATGGCAATCATTTAAAAACTTTATTTAAAAAAAAAGTTAAAACAAATATTTAAAAGTATTAAATGAAAAAAATATGCAAAAAATAATTAAAAAATATTTTTTTATTAAAAAATTATTTAAAAAAAAGATTATTATTATTTAATATGAATGCATTATTAATAATTGCAAATAAAAATTTTAGAGATGAAGAGTTTTTTATAACAAAAGAAGAGCTTGAAAAAAATAAGATAAGTTTAGTTATTGCTTCATCCGAGATTAAAGAATCAAAAGGCATGTTTGGAAAAACTATTACTCCCAACATTTTGCTAAAAGATGCGGATGCAAAAAATTATGACACAATAATATTTATAGGAGGGAGCGGAACATCTGAGTATTTTAATAATGAAACTACATTAAATTTAGCAAAAAGCGCATATAAAGAGAACAAAATTGTTGCTGCAATATGTATTGCTCCCGTAATTCTTGCAAATGCAGGAATATTAAAGGGAAAAAGAGCAACTGTTTCAGAATCATTAGCTAACAAGATTACTTCCAAAGGCGCAAAATATGTTGATGAAGATTTTGTTGTTGACGGAAAAATCATCACTGCTGACGGACCAAGTGCTTCAAGAGCTTTTGTTAGAGAAATAATTAAGGCGTTAAAAAAATAAGTTTTATAAATTTAAATCACAATTTATAGACTCCCTGAAAGTATCATCCACTGAAAAATAGCCAAAAGAATTATCTTTTAATGCCTGCATAAATGTGGTGTAATTAAATTTTTTTGCTTTAATTATTGTGCCTCTTGTACCTAAGCAGGAAGTATAATATTTTCCTTTTGTTACGTGACTGTCAGTGCCTAAAAGAACAGTCAAGCCCAATGATTTTAAAAATCTGACATCACTGCAGTCAGTTGTTGATTCAGCAATGCTTACTTGTGCATTATTTTTATTTTTCTGATTATTTGCCAAAACCTCTGACAAAGATTTGCTGCGAGAAATATAAGGATAAAAAAGTCCGCCTTTTTTATCAACATGGCAAAACCATGAGCCGTAATTTAAATCATTATCAGTTGCACAGCCCATATACATTACATGGCAATTTATCATAGATTCATTAAACCTAATATTTTGAGTTACTTCAACACAAGGTATAATATTTGTATAACCTCTGCAATATTTCCTGATAGATTTAACATCATCAATGTAAGTCTCTTCTTTTGAATGAATTGTTGCCAAGCACCCATCTAAAGAATTCTCTTTTAAAGTTTTGCTTAATTTGGAAATGTCAATAAAAAAATCAGGAGAATTATCATTATTTATATGGATGTGTGAATCAAAATAAACATATTCTTTCATTTTAATGTTATTGTTAAAAACTTCTTTTTATTAATATTGTTATTTATTTGGTTTTAAGAATTTATATATTTGGCAGTTTTTTGCAGCACCTTATTCCAGCTTAGCCCTTCATAATAAAATAATTTATGGCTTTTATATTTGCTAAAAAAACCCTTGTCAGCAGTTAAAAGCATTCCATTATAATAATAACAAAAATCATTCAATCCGTAATCACTCATTTCTTCCATTACAGAATCTAAACAAGCATGCATAAAAATATATTTTTTAGGGGAATGTTTAAACATATTAATTTCAATGTATCTGCATAATTCTTTTGGAATGCATGCATCTGCCAAGATAAATTTAATAGGTTTTTTATAATTATAATTTAAGTAGATGCTTCTTGAATTATTCATGTATTTTTAAGTTAAATGTTTTAGTTTAAAAAAATTTCCATTAAATCCCTTATTTTATAATCAGCTTCGCATTCTTTAAAATTTAATCCAGGGTGAGTATAAAGAAATGTTATTGAGTTATCAGGACTTACTTTTTTTAATTCAATATCTCCAGGCGAATCCCCTATTATAATTATTCTGTCATAATTTCTTTTTGATAAATATTCTCTTAGCACTAATTCTTTATTTAGAGCTTGACCGCTTTCATGCTTATTTACTGCAAAAGTATTATCTTCCTTAAAATATTTTTCAAGCTCTGCTGATTTTATGAACTCTGATAGCGCTTTAGGTCGAGTGTTTGATATTAAAATATAATCATGCTTTTTTTGTATTATTTTATCTAAAACTATTGAAGCATTGTTGTTTTGCTTTGTAAACCTTGTTATTATTCCTGGATTAATGTCATCTATTTTTTTGCATTCTTCATATAATTCATTAGCCTTTTCTTTTGAGACTTTTATCATTTTTTCAAAAATTTCTCCCCACTTTAAACCGTAATATTTCACTGCATCCTCAGGAGTCATTCTGTAAAAATAATTTTTTGACTCTAAAGCCATGTTTGAAACAAGCATTACTGCATTTTCAGTGCCTTTTTCTAATACTCCATGAAAATCAAAAACATATAAATCAGTCATAATTTGACTAGAAAATTAAAGAATTAAATATATATCTATTAATAACTCCAAGTTGTAGAATCTTTTGAATCATTAATTATTATCCCATTTTTTTCAAGCTCTTGCCTTATGCTATCGCTTAATTTAAAATTCTTTTCTGTCCTTGCTTTATTTCTTAAATTAATTAATGATTCTATTAAACCAGTGGATAATTTATTATTAATTTTATCTTCTTTTTTAATTGCCAAATCCCCAAAAAATACTTTTGAAATCCTGCTGAAATATTCCATGATTGCTTTTGCTGATGCTTTTGACAAATCATTAAATGACTGAATCTCTTTGCAAAATGCAATCCAATGAGTTATTGCCAATGAAGTGTTAAAATCATCATTCACTGCTGATTCAAAATTTATTTTAAATTCTTGAAGTTTTTTAATTAGCTCTTTTGAATCATCTTTACCTTTTGCATTAATTAAAAACTCGTATGCAGAAATTATTTTATCAAGCTTAGCATTTGTATTATTTAATTCTTTTTCGCTAAAATCAATCGTTTTTCTATAATGAGTATTTAAAAAAAAGAATCTTAAATTTAAAGAACCATATTTATCAACTGCATCCCTAATTGTTATAAAATTGCCAACACTTTTGCTCATTTTTTCTCCATTCATTAAAACGTGCTTTGAATGAAGCCAATATTTTGCAAAAAGCTTTCCTGTTGCCGCTTCGCTTTGAGCTATTTCATTTTCATGATGAGGAAACATGTTGTCTTCTCCTCCGCTGTGAATGTCAAATGTTTCTCCTAAATAATTCATGCTCATTGCTGAACATTCTATATGCCATCCTGGCCTGCCTAAACCAAAAGGACTATACCAGTAAGGTTCATCACCTTTTTTATTCTTCCATAAAACAAAATCTGCTGCTGAATCTTTATCATATTCTTCAGATTTAATACGATTGCTCGCTCCTTCTTTTAATTCTTTAGGCTTAATTCCTGATAATTTTCCGTAGTCCTTGAATTTGCTAATATTAAAATAGATTCCATCTTCTGCTTTGTAAGCATAACCTTTATCTAAAAGTTTTTGAATTAAATTAATCATCTCATTAACGTGCTGGGTTGCCAAGCAGTTAACATCAGGTTCTTTTAATCCTAATTTTTTCCTATCATCAAAATAAGCAATCATATAATTAGTTGTTAGCTCAAAAAAACTTTTGTTTAATTTTTTTATTTCCTTTAAAATTTTATCATCAATAGCTATATCAGTAATGTTTGAAACAAGCCTCACTTCATAGCCTAAAAATGACAAATATCTTGCTACTAAATCCCAAATAATGTAAGTTCTTGCATGACCTATATGAGTATAATTATTCACAGTTGGGCCGCACATATAAAATCCTATTTTTTTTCCATTTATTGGCTTAAATTCTTCAACTTTTTTGCTTAAAGTATTATAAATATTTAAAGGCATGAATGAGTTTAAATTGTTAATTATTTTAAAATATTGTTAATTTTTAGCAATTTTTCTAAATAGCCAAGTTTTATAAACAATAAAATAGTTTAATTTTTATAAACGGAGGGAAAAAGATATGCCTTATCAAGGAAGAAGAGAAAGCTCTGGTGGAAATAGAGGATTTTCAGGCGGAAATAGAAGCTTCGGCGGACCAAGAGAAATGCACAAAGTAAAGTGCTCAGCTTGCGGAAAAGATGCAGAAGTGCCATTTAAGCCAAAGGAAGGATTACCTGTATATTGCAGGGATTGCTACATGAAAAATAAAGAAAATCCAGGATCAGTTAAACCAAAAGCTAAACAAGAAGAAGCTGAAGAAGAAACAGAAGAAGAATAAAGTTTACTCTCTAGATTTTTAAATTCAAGAATTTATTATTTTAATTTTTTTTTAATATTATTTTTATAAAACATCAAATTTTTTAAAGCCTTAAATCATTATTTATTTTTTAATGGCAAAAATTACTAAAATTGAAAAACTTGACCCAAGAGTATGGGGAGTTACAATACATTTTATTGTGATAGATTCATATGAAGAAAAAAATATTAATTTTGCTGACGGTTCATCCCACAAAACTATGGATTTCTTGGTTGCTGATGATTCTGCAAGCATTCTTCTTAATTTATGGGACGAATCTATTAATTCAATTAAGAAAGGAAAAACTTATGAGATTGACAACGCAAGATTAACAGTTTTTAATAATATAATGAAACTTACAAGTAGCAGAAAAAGCGAAATAAAAGAGATTGAAGAGAAGATTATTCCTAAATTAGATAATAATATGAGCGAAAAAAAATTTAAGCCAGCAAAAAAAGCATTTTTTAGCAAAAAAAAATCTTCTGAGTATTAATATAAGAATTAAATAATTTTAAAAAAAAAAGAAAATGGTTTAAAATAGAGAGAAACTAATTATTGATTAATGAATTCAAAAAATATGCCTTTTATTATTATATTTTTACTTATTATATTAGGAACATTAAGCTGGATTTTTAACAATAATATTGTAATAGAATTAGGAGTAATTTCTTTTTTTATACTATTTTATTATTTTGTTATTAGAAAAGAGTTAAAAGAAGATATAATTAAATTAATTGAAAAATTTGAAAGAATTGAAAAAAAATTTGAAAATATAGAGCAAAAATTTGAAAAATTTGAAGAAAGATTAGAATCTGCATTAAAAAAAAAGTATTAAAAAAAATTTTTTTAATTATATTGAAAAAAATATGGCACCTATTATTATAATCAATGCTGCAATACTTTTTCTTAAAATATTTTTTTCTTTAAAAAATACAAAACCTCCAAATACAGCAATGATTATTGAAAGCTGCCTAAGTATTGCAACATTGCTTACTTGTGTTAATGTATAAGCAGATAATATTAACAAATATCCAACAAAATCCAAAATTGAACTAATAGAAATTTTTAATAAAATTTCTTTTTTTATTTTAAAACTTTTTTTATTAAAAAACAAATACGTCCCGATTAATATTGCTGGCATAAAGCTTACTCCGAAACCATAAGTGTAAATATTAAAATATTTTACTCCTAAAGAATCAATTCTGTAAGCAATGCTATAAAAAAATACTGAAATTAGCATTAAAATAATGCCTTTCTTGTTAATTATGTAATTTTTTGTTTTCCAAGTAATTAACAATGCGCCTAAAAATATTAAAAATGCTCCAATAATATTAAACAAACCCATTGTTTCATTAAAAAAGATTAAACCAGCAATTAAAGTGATTAAAGGAGTAAGATTTTCTAATGGGGCAATAATACTTACATCTAAATGTTTGTATACAAAAAATATTAATATCATGCAAGCACTCCAAAAAACGCTTCCTAATGCCATAATTGTCCAGCCTTCAATTTTAGAAGGCATAGAAAATGAGCTTAAAAAAAAAATAAACAGAAGTGAAAAAATTAAATTATAATAAAATGAATAAACAATAGGGTCTATTTTTCTTGAAATATATCTGCTTAATAATTTAGAAACTCCAAATAATATTGCCGCAATTAATACAATTATTTGCCACATGTATAATCAAAAATACATTAACTGTTTTTAATGATATTCTTTTTATTTAAAATATTTTAATAAAGTATAATAAGAAGATTTTTCTAATAAAACATCAACTAAATTATCTGCATTCGTTATTAAAACATCATTTTTAAAAATTTCACACGCTTCAATTTTTGAAGCCATGCCTCCTGTGCCTTTATCTGATTTAATGTCATTTTTAATAAACTCTTTTGCTTCTTTGTAATAAAGAGTATTTATTAACGAATTGTTTTTTTCTCCATAATTTCTAAAAATTCCTCCAACTTTAGTAAGTAAAATAAGCAAATCACAATTCATTATATGCGCAACTGTAGCTGATAATCTGTCATTATCAGAAAAAAAACTCACTCTTTCAAGCTCATATTTAGCCAATGAATCATTATAATTAATTATTGGCATTAAATTATTGACTTTTAAATTACATTCCATTGTGGAAATAAAACTTTGCTTTTTGCAAGCATCATCCAAATCCTCACTCGTGATTAAATATTGTTGAACAATATAACCTTTTTCGCCAAAAATATTATCATATTTTTGCATAAGCAAATGCTGACCTGTTGCGCAGCATAATTGCTTATAACCCATAAAATTAGATAATTGAAGATTATAATTTTTAAGGGCCTTCTCACCTAAAGCTTTTGCTCCTGAAGTTACTATTATTACTTGGCTGCCTTTTTCATTTATATTAAGTGCTGCATCTCTTAATAGTTTTAAATTTGAATCAGTTATTGAATCCGTGCCTATTTTTATAAGAACTCTTTTATTTCTGCTCCGGAAAAAAATCACTTATCATGGTTAAATAATTAAAAAATTTAAGATTATAAATGTTTTGCAAAAGATTGATTATCAGGTAATAAAGATTAAGAAAATCTTTTAAATACTATTATCTCTTAAAATTATAATGAATTTAAAAAAATACGGAGAATATACTATTGATTCAAAGGAATTAAAAAAAGGCCTTGAGCTAATTCCTCTTTATATTCCCTGCATTATTGTTGGAGGAGTGGCTGTTCAGCTTTATTGCAAAGAAGATAAATTAAAAAGGCCAACAAATGATATTGATTTTTTGCCAGAATATTTAGGATTTATAGGAAAAAATACATTAAGTGATGTTGGAGAAAAATTTCAATCTGAATCTAAAAAAATGAATTATTATATTGAACATTCAAAAAATAGGGGTGGGTATGAAATAAAAATGTTTAACGGAGAATATGCTCCTCTTTTTTTTCATCTATCTACTTTTTCAGAAAATTATTGGGAAAAACATTTTAATGAAAAAAAAAGAGAAATAGAGCATGCTAATATTATTAGTGATAAAAAATATACAGTGAAAGTTCATAATCTTGAAGATTTAGTTGTTAACAAAACAAAAAGGCTTAATTATATGGATAATCAGGGACTTCTTAATGAAAGCGAATCAAAAAAACTTTCAGATATAAGGTCTGGGCAAATAGAAAGTGCTTATTTTGAATTTGATCCTGAACAAAAATTAGATGAATTTGTTAACCTTAGAAGAGACAATCTTAATGAATGCGGTGAACCTGAATCTCAAGGCAAAGAATACTGGACATCTTTAAATAATGTAAAAATATTAAAAGATTTTTATGATCTTGGATTAATTGGAATGATGGTTGTGAATGGGCAAGAAAAATTTGATATTAAATATTTTTTAGATTCAATAAAATTATTGCCTTCTTTGTAAATTATTTACTTAAGCATTCATTAACGCTTAATCCTGCGCAATTATTTTCATAATACTGCCTGCATTGCTGCACATTTTTACCTTCGCAAACGCTTGGCTTAATTTCTAAAAAGATTTCATTCATTTTTTGATTCACTTGATTATTTACTGAGCCTTCAACAAATATTCTAATAAAAGAAGGTATGTCTTCAGGAATATTTGATTCGTCCATTAATCTAAAGCAGGATTCATAATTTTTTAATTTGCAATCTTTTACTAAAGTAATTTTAGTATTACAAAACTCTTGATATTGCAAAGGTATGCTTTCGCAATCGCAATTATTGCTGTCACTAATGCAATTTAACATTGTGTCTTTTACTTGCTGAGTATATTCTCCTTTTATCTGCTCTTTTTGTAAAAGCATTAGGGGTCTAAGTATTGGGTCTAAAAAGTCCCTGACAAATTTTGGAGCATTTAATGGAACAACATTAATTGTTTGGTCAAGCAGTTCACAGGCAGTAATATTTCCATTAATGCAGGTTAATTGCATTTCTTTTTTGTCAAGGCAAAATTCACGAGCATAAACAGGAATACTTGAGCAGTCGTAATTTTGAGGATCTATTACGCAAGTTCT
>JAQVLH010000178.1 GCA_028704265.1 Candidatus Nanoarchaeia archaeon | reverse complement strand
CTTAAAACTCCTCTTTTGGCATTGAACAATAAATGCCTGTATTTTATTGAATCCTCAAAATATCCGCTATACCACCTTTTTCTCTGCCTTAATAAATCCTGCAGCAATGAAGGGGTTGATGTATAAACAATGCTATTTAAGCTGTTTTCAATAATGTATCCGTGATTTTGAATATTGAAAGCTATTTCCATATCTTCAGTTAAAGTCTCTTCATTAAACCCACCTATTTCATTTATAACACTTTTTCTATAGATACTTCCCGGACCAGGAGTTACATACATTGAATTAAACAAACTTTGAACCTTCCTAAATATCACAGATAATAAGTATTCAACCCATTGCAGTTTTTCAAAAAAACTAAGATTATTTTTTACCCTCATACTGCTCGAAACAGCAGCAACATTAGAATCATTAAAATATCCAATTAAAGCATTAAAACTATTTTTATCAGCAAAAGAATCAGCATCAATAATATAGATTAATTCATTTTTTGCAATTTTTATACCTTTATTAACTGCATTTGCTTTTCCTCCATTTTTTTGATTAATTAATCTAATTATTCCCTTTTTTTCCAATTCTAAGCATATTTTTTTAGTATTATCCTTGCTTCCATCATTTACAACAATTATTTCAAATAATTCCTTAGGATAATCTTGTAAGTAAACACTCATTACGGTTTTTTCTATTGACTCCTCTTCATTAAATGCGGGAATAACCACTGAAATTGAATACTTCCTCTTGGGTTTGGGGTCAATCCACAACCTATCATAGTTATCAATAAAAATTATGACACAAATAATACTAAAAAATAACATTAAATATGAAAATGTTAATATAAAAATAACTCCGAATTCCATTATTTAAAGTAATTAATAATATATATAAAAACCTATTGAAAGAGATTAAATCTTATATATATTAATAATCTCACAAGAATTATTATTTATTACCTTTATTAACTCATAATTAGAATAATCACTATTAAAACAAGGATTAAAACTTGAAACAACAATATATGAAGCATTTGAATCAATAACGCTTTTATTAATATTACATGGCTCAGAAATTGCCAAAACAGAATTATTTGAATAATAAGCCACTGCAGGCCAATAATTTGATAAAACCATTAATTTACCCTTATTTAAAAAAAAATCATGAAGTTCATTAAAATTTTCTGTATTATCACATAAACTATTGAAAAAAACTATTGAAAAAATTAAAGCTGATATAAAAAAAACAAGACTTAACACAAAAAAATGCTTATTATTTTTCATAATTTTTGAAAACAATACAGCAACAAAAGGCAATAAAGGAATTAAATATCTTGGCTCTTTATGATTAATAAATTGAAAAACTAAAAAAAATAAAACTAAAGGTATGATAAAAAATAAATCCTTCTTTTCATATTTATAATCTTTTAAAAAAAGCAAAAATAAAAAACTAAAACCAAGAATTATTAACACATTTTGAAAATAATAAAAAAAACCTGATTCAACATCAACATAATTAAGCGCTGATAAAGCCGAATCAAGACCCATATAATTAAACCAAAAAATTATAGGCAAACAAAAAACTATTAAACCTAAAAATACTTTAAAATAATCCCTTTTTTTTTCAAACAAAAAATAAATTAAAGTTATTACTACAAGATTAATCCCTAAAGGATACCTCGTTAAAAAAACCAAACCAGAAATCAAATAACTTAAATAAAAAAACAAATCCTTCTTTTTTAAAAAATATTCTTTCATAAAAAATAATGACAATAAAACAAAAGAAGTTGCAAATATTGCAGTCATTAATTTTTCAATATACATCAAAAAAATAGGAAAACAAAACATGATAATTAAAGCCCTTAAATCCTTTGAAAATAAATAAAAACAAAAAACAAAAAAAGCAAAGCACAATAAAGGAATAATTAAAAAAATAAGATTTTCAATATTAAAAAAATAAAAAAGTGAAACTATCAACTGAAGCATAGGAGGCCTCATACTCTCAAAATAAACCTCTTCACCAGCAAAATATTTCCCATTTAATAAATACACATATTCATCCCATTCAACATTAGGCTTAATAAAAATAATCGAAGCTAAAATAATTAAAGATAATAAAACTAATTCTTTTTTCATCCAACCAACTCTCTTAAAACCATTGTTGCATAAGAACTTTTTTCCAATTCAAAACTAACAATATAATGATCTTTTTTTATTTCAATTATTTTAAAATTTTTAGGATAAATCAAAGTTTTTCTCATACTTCCCCTAGAACTTATTTCAGGATAACTCCTGACTTTAAAATCTGAAAAAGTAATATTTTCTTTTTCCATAATTTTTTCATAAACTGCAGCACCCATGCTTTTCACATCAGACTCATGGCCAGGCAAAACTAACTCAAAATCAGATATTAAACCCTTTTCATACAATTCTGACAAAGCAAGATTAAACAAATAAGACTGATAAGAATAAACCAATATTTTTGCAATATTCTTAGGTAACCTCCTAATAGAATTAACATAATCATTAGGATATTTTACTAAATGATTCATAACCATTCTTTCAACAGTCAAATATTTTGGAAACTTTTCCAAAGCCCCTTTCCAATCCTTCCAATTATCCCACAAATACTGCCTGGCCTTTGAGCTTTCATCACCTTCCTGCTCATAAGTTTTTGCCAATAATTCCCTTAAAGCTTCCTCATAATTTTCCCTTAAAATAAGCTTA
>JAQVLH010000177.1 GCA_028704265.1 Candidatus Nanoarchaeia archaeon | reverse complement strand
CAATTGAGAAATTAATTGTTAGTAAACAAGTAAATTCAAACCTTTGCGGAAATCCTTATTGCAATCCTCAGTGTTTAGAATATGAAGGGAAATTCTTTGGCAAACGGTTAAATGTAAATTTTATTTTTTCTAACAATATTGTTTCAATTGAATGTATTAATTACAAGGATAATATTGTTTTGGATATGGGGGAAATTGAGTTTTATAGAACAAACAAAGATTTATTAAAATGAATAAAAAACTTAAAAACTTAATCGTCCTGGAAAGTAATGTTAAAATTTACATTCCCAGTACAATAAATGTAAATGAAACATTTGACAATTCATTATATGTTGACAATACACTAAAATTGCTATCTGAATATTTTGGAGGATCAACAAGTTATAAGGCCGTTGGTTGCTGGATTAGTCAAAATACCGGACTGATTAAGGAAAACGTTACTATTTGTGAAAGTTATTGCAAAGAATTGGACCTACAAAAAAACATATCCGATATAATTGATTATTGTGAAAAACTCAAAACTGAACTAAAACAGGAAGCAATTAGCCTGGAAGTAAATAACAAACTATATTTTGTCTAATCCATAAAAACTTAACTGCAATGAAAACTACAAAGAAAACAAAGAAATACGTATATTTAAACGGTATACGTTTTATTAAACAATCAGGCTTTTTAGTCCTGGATCAGATTATCAACAGTACAATTGATAATTTTCATAACTATCTGAATAAACAAACATTTTAATATTTGTTATTATTATTAACCAATAAAAACAAAAACTATGAAACGTACTAAAGGTGAATTATTGAGTAACACTAAAGGAGTTAAAAACTCAAAGTTTGTACAAAATAATACTCTTAAAATTGAGTATGAAAACGGAACTACTGCAATAAGATTACATAATACAGATATTATAATCTTTAATGGGACTAATTTTATTTTGAACTCTGGCGGATGGAGAACATCAACCACAAAAGATCGTATTAATACTTTTACTCCTGCCAGAATATCACAAAAAAAAGGATTATGGTATTTAAGGGATGGGAATTTATTTTATGATAATTGCATTATTAATTCAGAAGGTCATTTGATAAGTAAACCAGTAAAAGTTAATGAAGACAAGATAAAAAAGATTAAAAAGCAAATTACAGACTATTGTAATTTGATAACAAAAGATAATTTACCTTTTCCGAATTCTGGTGATTGCTAGTTATGTTCTTTTCACACAAAGGAGGGGCAAACTATGGGTGAACTTGGAACCGACAATAATGATCATTTAATAACTCATTTAAAGGAAAAATATTTGCATGGTTCAATCCTTGTTAATGCAATGAGAGAGGCAGGATATCGGGATGAGCAAATAAGATTCCATTATGCAGGTAAATATTTTGATGCGTTCAAACGTAGCTTAAGAAAATATTTACAGAAAAGACTTATTTCCAATATTGCAGTAAAATAAAGTTATTAAACTATAAATATAAAATACTATGAAAACAATAGAAGTTAAACTGTATTCTTTTGATGAGTTATCAGAAGAGGCAAAAGAAAAAGCATTAAGTAAATGGGCATATAGTGAAAATTACTTTTGGGGGGATGATGCTATTAAAAGCATTGAAAAATTTATGGAGCATTTTAATTGTTCATTTGACAATTACGAAATTGACTGGTGTGAAAAATACAGAAATTCTTTTAAAATTACAATTCCCGAATATATGGAAAATATTTCCGAAGATGAATTAAAGGAATATATTTTAAGTATGGGATCATTTAACCCAAATACATTAAACGGACATGGGGATTGTAAATTTACGGGATATTGTGCAGATGAAGATGTAGCAGATGGAGCAAGAAAAGCATTTTTTGCAGGAGAAAGGAATTTACACGACATTCTTTATGCCGGGTATGAATCATGGTATACGTCAGTAAATGCTGATTATGAATACCAACAGACAATAGAATTTTATGCAGACCATTGCGAAATGAATGATTATTATTTTACAGAAAATGGTGAGATGTATTAATTAAACCTATTTTAAAGCTATTTAAGACACTTTTATTAAAAAACATATAAAGATATTAGTGACTTGCAAAAATTGTCTGAAATGACCTTATTTGCAGTCAAAAATGAAAATTAACGTTTTGTTTAACTTAAAAATTTATAAAAAATGAGAACGGTAAATGTAATTTTAGTAAGTCAGGGAATTGTACACAGTATTAAATCTTATGGCATTTTTGAAGAACAATTAAGTTCTGAAATAGTAAAACAAGCTGAAGAACATTTTAAATTAGAATGTTTGCAATTAGATGAAACCATTACAGAAAAAGAAATGGAAATATATTTAGAGAATGGTTATTATGATTCTGAATGTAATTATATGTCTGTTAATTTAGTTTGGTCTGAAATATAAACTTTTAAAAACTTATTGAAATGAAAACAATAACATTAGAACAGGCAAAAAATTTAAAACCTGGTGATATCATTTACCATGTAAAAAACAAAAATTCTGACGGAACGGCACAACGTTGGAAAGTTAACGGGAAAGTACAAACTTGGAAAAAGAATCCAAATCGTGTAAAAGTACCATTAAAATATGGATTGTACCGATATGACTATTTAACGGAAAATGAATTGGATTTAGTTACTTTGGAGGAGCCTGAAAGGGTAAAATCATTTACAAAAAACAATATACATATTGATTTATAAACAATTAAAAACTTACTGAA
>JAQVLH010000022.1 GCA_028704265.1 Candidatus Nanoarchaeia archaeon | reverse complement strand
TAATTCTGAAAGTATGAACTACTGTTGATTTCTTCTTGCATGTTAAGCATTCAAGCCTCATATCAATTCTTTTAGTTGTTTTTTTTCTGTGTCTTGGACTTTTTTCTGGTTTAGGCCTTGGGAATCCACCATATCCATGTATTCCACCTCTTCTTTCATGCCTTCTTGCACCTTGAGTCATTGAACCTCTTGATTTTCCAGATTTATTTTGAATAATATTTTGTAAAGTATGTTTTTTACACGTTGGGCAGTAATGCGTTACACTTTTTGGTACTTTCATTTTTCACTTTACCTCTTGGGCCATTTTTTGTTTTACGAGCAATTCGCTTATTTTTTGTGGCAAAAACACCATGTCCTCTGGTTTAAAGGGACCGAATTTGCTATTATCCTCCCATATAAATGAGGGAACATTATTTATTATTTTTATAAGCTTTTTATCGTTTTCTTTATTTAAAAAATCTTCGTCTATTTTTAAAGATTGCTCTTCTTCTTTTTGGCTGGAAAACTCAAATATTGGCTTTTTGTTGGTTATTAGGGCTAATATGCAATTTTGGTTATAATTATCAAAAATATCAATTAATTGAAGGAATATTCGTTTTTCAAAATAAAGCATATTAGTGGTGTCTTTCATTTTCATGTTATTTTTTGACACCTGGTAAGCTTTTTCTATTATTTTTTTATGTCTTGTGTCAAAAACGTTTTGTATGCTTAT
Source organism: Candidatus Nanoarchaeia archaeon (assembly GCA_028704265.1). Lineage (GTDB taxonomy): Archaea > Nanobdellota > Nanobdellia > Tiddalikarchaeales > Tiddalikarchaeaceae > JAQTTT01. Next base: position 10,282 of record JAQVLH010000022.1, on the reverse strand, counting down.
TTTAGTATTTTTAAACTCGTATTCAGCTCTTGAAAATTTATCCATTGAAAAAAGGTTTTGTTCATCTGAATTCTTTTCCAAAAAATTTTTTTTTTCATTTAAATAAGATTGAATCATTTCCAGTATATTTTCTGGCAATTTTGCTAAAGTTGTATTACTTCTTTCATCTCTTTGTATTTCTCTTATCTTCTGGTAAGTAATCAAGTCATCCCCCATGATTAAATAGTATAACTTACTTGTTTTTTAACCTTTTTTATTATAAGAGAAATATTTTTATTCTTTTTTAGTCCAAATTCCAACATAATCATTTAATAATTTTCCTTCAATATCATAAGCTTCATTTAATACAACTTCAACTCCTGAAATAGAATAATTCATAATATATTTATTCATATCTCTTTTAATCTTTTCAAGCGTATTACTTTCTTTATTGAATTCAAGAATATAATTTTCAGCACCTAAGTTTGTTTCAAATCTGAATCCTAATTTTTTCATTTCATCAAATGATTTCGGCTTAATGCTTTCATGATTTTGACAAGTTATTTTATCTTTGGTCAAAATCTCAAGTCCGTTGCAAGATAATGGATTTCCCATTTCTTTTCCTGTTTGTAATTTATACATTTTTCCGTTCTTGTCAAATATAATATTAAAAATCATTTCACCTGCAATAATCTCAATATCATTTATCCCACAATAATTTAATGCTTTTGTTATTTTTTCAACATCTTTTTCATCTGCCTGATGACTTTGAAATATAATAACTTTATCATATTCTCCTTTGCTTAAATCTCTTGATTTCAAATAATTAAGCATTATATTCGTTGATTTTTCATGCTGCCTGTCTATATGTGCTAAAGCTTGTAGTTCTGATTTGCTGTCCTTAAGATATAAACCAATGCAGGGGCCAAGGCCGAAAGTAGAAATATAATCTCTTGGAACATTCTTATTAATATATCCAAATGCGCATTGGTCTACATATAAGCATTCTTCCAATGATTTTGAAGGTAAATTTTCTGAATTTTTTGAAAAATTTGATATTTTGATTGTCATTATAACTTAAATAAAGAGAAATTTCTTTTTATAAATATTTCACAGGAAATAATATTCAATTAAAGAGTAATATTTTTAAGCACTAAATTTGATATATTTTACTAAGGTTTGGGTCTGTAGTCTAGCTTGGTTAGGATTCGAGGTTTGGGACCTTGTGGCCCCGGTTCAAATCCGGGCAGACTCAAAACCATTTTATTATTTTTTAGTTATGATTGTAAATATTAAAACAAATGAAGATTCCAAAGAATTAAATCAAGAAAATTTGGAAATGATAGAGAAATCTAAACAAGATATAAAAAATGGAAAAGTCTATTCGTTAAGTCAAATTAAAAAGGAGTTAAATCTTTGATTTAATTTAGATAGTTTTTAATTAAAATACTAATTAAATATTAATTGTGTCTGATTCAAATAAATTCATTAAAATAATTGAGCCTTCAAAGGAAATTTTTCAATTAATAAATAATTATAAAAAATTAATTAAAATTATTCTTCCTAATGCAAAAGTAACTCTTATAGGTTCTTTTGCAGTGCCAATGTGCGGAAAGGAAGAGATAGATTTATTGATTGAAACTGATAATGTCAAAGAAGCTCAAAAATTATTAGGGAAACATGGTTTTGGGATAGGACCAATTATAAATGGTGAGGGTTTTTGCAAAAGTAACAATTATGGAATTGTTTGCGATTTGCATATTGTTTCAAAAGGACATAAAAACATAAAAAAATATTTTGATGTAATTACTAATCTTAAAGAAAATCCTAAGATTTTGAAAAAATATGAAGAATTAAAAAAATCTTTAGATGGTTCAACTGAAGAATTTTATAAAAAAGCTAAAAATAAATTTTTAAAAGAAAATATTTTGATATTAAAGGAATAGGGGAATTTTTATCATCTTCTCTTTATAAGTAAACTTCCTTTATTATTTTAATGATTGTTTTTTTCTCCAAAGACGCTGAAGAAGTAATGCTTGCTGCCATTATTAAGCATTACAATCCTTCAGCAATAATGAGATTATATGAAAATAATGAGGATTTACTGAGCATTGCAAAAATATATAATGAGTCTAATTTTTTTAGAATTAAAGATTATAAATTAGCAATAATAAATCAATATGATTTTCCTGAATGGATAAAAGATGATTCAAAATTAAGATTTATTGAATTAGTAATAGCTAACAATAAAACTAATATTTACTCTTTAATTAATCATTTAGCTGAATATTTATTTAGTCCTGAAAAATTATTTTATAGTTCCTTAGACAAGACTGTAATGTTTAAAGATAATGCCATGCAGGTAATAAATGAATTAGGTATTTTTAAAAGATTTAATAAGAGTTTTACAAAAAATGGAATAATTTATTTTGAAATTAATCCGGAGCATGATATTATTAGATTATATTCAAAAAGCATTTCTAAAAAATGTAATGAACCTTTTGCAGTATTAAATGGTGATAATGCTTTGATTTCAAATGCTAAAAAGGCAGGGTTTAAAGATGATATTATTACTTTAAATAGATTTGATGCTTTAAGAATAAAAAGAGAAATTAAAGTTTCTATGCCTTTAAAAAATCAGCTTAAAGGCACTGTAGCAACAAAAATAATTGAGTACTAATAAAACTTAAAAATGTAGAGTTTTACTTTAATGACATGGTTGATTTTCTAGGAATTGTTAGCGGAAAAATTAGCACTAATAGTTTTTCATTCACAGCTCAAGGAAAAGTAAAAAAGTTTGATTATATTAAATTATATCATGAGGAGGCAGGGTTTGTTTTATGCCAAGTTAATGATTTATCTAATGAAAATAATGTAATAACTTGCAATTGTGAAGTAATAGGATATAAAGATAATGAAGGTTTACTTAAAGTTCCTAAAACAACAATTAGTAGTGGAATAGAAATTTATAAAGCAGATGATGAATTCATTAAAAAAATTCTAGGTTTAGATAAAGATGAAGGAGTATATTTAGGAGTTCTTGATAATTATAGTTCAATAAAAGTAAAAATTGATTCAAAAAAATTAATAACGAAGCATTTGGCAGTATTAGCCAAAACTGGTGCAGGAAAAAGCTATACTTTAGGAGTAATAGTTGAAGAATTATTGGAACAAGGAATTCCCATAGTGATTATTGACCCTCATGGTGAATATTCAAGCCTTAAATACCCTAATGATAATTTAATGGAGCTTGAAAAAATGAAAGATTTTGATGTTTCTCCTAAAGGGTATATGGATAAAATTGTAGAATATAGTCCAGATATTACAGTTAATCCTGAAGCAATTCCTTTGTCAATAAACATTAATAGCTTGTCAGCACACGAGATATCAATGCTTACACCTATCAAAATTGGAGGCACGCAGTTAGGGATATTGTACAATGCCATTTCTGAAGCAAAAAAAGATAATTTGGAATATGATTTATCTGAAATTAGAACAAAAATTGATGAAGTTAATTCAAATGCTAAATACGGACTCTATTCTTGCATTGATTTCTTAGATAATTTAGGCATTTTTTCAAAAAATCCAGTAAATGTTGAATCACTTGTTAATCACGGAAAAGCTACTTTAATTAACCTTAAAGGGGTTGATCCTGAGGTTCAAAAAATCATAGTTGCAAAATTATGCAGTGATTTGTTTGAAAAAAGAAAAAAATCATTAATTCCTCCATTATTTTTAATCGTTGAAGAAGCCCATAATTTTTGCCCAGAAAGAAGTTTTGGAGAAAGTCCATCAAGTTATATTTTAAGAAATATTGCCAGTGAAGGAAGAAAATTTGGATTAGGTTTAGGAGTTGTTACTCAAAGACCTGCCAGGATTGATAAAAACGTTTTAAGTCAATGTAATACTCAAATAATTCACAAAGTCACTAATCCTAATGATATTAAAGCTATTGCAAGCAGTGCAGAAAATCTTAATATAAATGTAATTAATGATATTCCTAACATTGCCATAGGAACTGCTTTAATTATTGGAGCAAGTTCAAGGCCATTAATTGCAAGTATAAGAGTAAAAAAATCATTGCATGGAGGAAAAAGTGTTTCCTTTAAAACAGAATTAGAGGATGCTGATGAAAAAAAAATAAAGCTTGCAAGAAAGACAATTGAACCGGTTAGGCAAATTAAACAAGAAAAACAAATAAAAACAGAACCAGTGCAAGAAAAAAAGCAAATAATGCCAGAAAAAATAATAATACCAAAAGAGCCAGCAATAATTAATGAATCAGTAATTTCTAAAAAGGAAGAGTCTAAAGATATAATTAATATTGATATTATAAATTTAAATAATTCAAATAAATTAATTCCTGTTTATTTAGCAAAGGTTTTGCAAGGAACTAAAGAATATTCTCTTTTAATTAACGAAACTGCAACTAAAATATTAAATATTAAAAATAATGAATTAAAAGAAGCTGAAATCTATGGAAACTTTAGTCCAAAATCAAAATCAGTAATTGATATAATAGTTTCAAAAGGCCAAACTAATATTGCTTATTTATTTAATGTTCTTAATTATTCTTTTCAAGATTTAGATTACATAATTAAAGATTTGACAAATAAGGAAGTAATTACTGTTATTAATGGAAAAATATTGCCAAAATATGATTATTCATTATTCGGATTTAATCACCCAATAGAAACTAATGAAGTTGATTCTAAAATATTCTCAAAAGATATAGATAATTCAAAAAATGCTAAAAAATTTCTAGAAAGCCTTAATTTAAACGTTTCAAACCTAAAAAAAGTCTATATTAGATAAATAAAAATTTTTAATTAATAAGCGTATTCAAAAATCTTGATGAATATTGCTGATTTGCTTAAATATTATAATAATGATGAAGTATTGAATGAAATGCTTAATCAGGGAAAAGATAGAGAAGTTGCGGTCATGTTTTCTAAAGGATTTTTTGGAACAAGACCCTCAATTTTAATGTATAAGCAAGAAATAATTGATGCAGTAAGGAGCGGTGCAGTAAGTTTTCATATGAGTGTTGAAAGATGGAAAAACCCTATGAGTTTAAATGCAACAAATACAAAAAATGATTTAGATGATTTAAGAAAAGGATGGGATTTAATAATAGATATTGACACTAAAGTTTTAGATTATGCAAAAATTTGCGCTAAATTATTATGCCACGCATTAGAATGCCATAGTGTTAAAAATTATGGAATAAAATACAGTGGAGGTTCAGGTTTTCACATAGCAGTTCCTTATGAATGTTTTCCTAAAATTGTAAAAGATAAGCCTGTGGAAAAACTTTTTCCAGAAGCTGCACAAAAAATAGCCTCATATTTAAGAGCTTTTGTTAGAAAAAAATTATCTGAATTAATTCTAAATTATAATTCTATTGAGCAAATAATGCAAAAAACTTTAAAAACTGAAAAAGAACTCTTTGAAAATTCAGAATTTAACCCTTATTCAGTTCTAGAAATTGATGCAGCAGCTTTATCTTCAAGGCATTTAATAAGAATGCCTTACAGTATTAATGAAAAAAAAGGTTTAGTTTCAATTACTATAAAAAAAGAAGATATTGAAGAATTTGACACTGACACTGCAAAACCTGAGAATGTAAAAACAGTAACACCATTTATGGATAGACAAAAAGCAGTGCCTAATGAAGCTGATGAACTTTTTATTCGAGCTTATGGATTTTATGAAAATGTTGAAGAAAAATTATCTGAACCAGCTTTCAAAAAAAAGGTTTTTGAAAAAAGCTATGAAAAAATACCTCCGGAAAAATATCCTCCATGCATAAAAGTAATCCTTGAAGGTTTGGAAGATGGCAAAAAAAGGGCTTTATTTATCTTGGTAAATTATTTTAAAAGCGCCAATTATTCTAAAGAAGAAATACTTCAAATAATTGAAGAATGGAATAAAAAGAATTTAGAGCCTTTAAAAGAATCATATATTAAAACGCAGATTAATTGGAATCTTAAATCAAGCGAATACTTAGCGCCTAATTGCGATAATAAAATGTATTATCAGGATTTAGGAATATGTAAAAAAGACAATATTTGCGAAACAATCAAGAATCCAATAAATTATCATTTTAAGGTTTATTCTAAAAAAATTGAGCCAAAACCTAAAAAAGAGCCAAAAATAAAAAAAGAATAATTTATTAAGCATAACTATATACCTATAAATTATGGAAATTGCTGAATTAAAAAAAATTCTTAATTCTCAGGATAAGAAAATTAGAGCATCTACTGAAGATGAAGCATCATTAAAAAAGATGGCAGGGATGCTAAAAGAAGCAAAAAATGTAATTCTAAGTGGAGAAGGAGATAAATTCATAATTCCAATGATTTCTAAATACTTAAGCGATGCATATTCTGATAAAAAATTAGAGGTTTACAATGCAAGAGTTCTTGCAAATTATACTCCAGAATCAATAAATCAGGATTCTCTTGTATTTTTTTTAACTGTAAGAGGAAAAAATATTGATATAATTGACGCTATTAATGAAATAAAAAGCAAAAATGCTTCAATTATTGTAATTACTCAGCTTGAAAATAAAATTAAAGATAGTATTTATTCAGCACTTAAAGGTTATAAAAAATATGAAATATTTATTCCAATAAAAGATGAAATAATTACTACCCCAAGCATAACTACTTCAAACACTTTTTTATCAGTACTAAATACAATCATTATTTATTCTTTAGAAGATAAAATTAATATTGAACCTTTGTTAATAACTCAATTAGTTGATTTGCCTGTTAGTTTCAGTGAATTAAATAAAAGCTCAAGTTTTCATGAATGGTGCATTGAGTCTGCTAAAAAAATAAAAAGCTTAGCTAATCCCATGCTTTTTTTTATTGGAGACGGCCCAAGGTATCCTATTTGCAAAAAAGCTTCACAAATACAATTTTTAGAACAATGCAAATTAATAGGAACCTCGATACAGTCTGAGGAATTTATTAATTTAATACTTGAAGAATATTTAAATAAAGATTTTAACCAAATGTGGATTCTTTTAAAGCCTGTTGAAAATTTTATTAGTGTTCAGGCAATGAACAGATTTAATGAAATGCATTTAATGATTTCTGAACGATTTGAAAAAGATAGAATAATAATAATTGATCCTGCTGAATTCATTAATCTTAGAGGAACAGGAAAAAAGAATGACATAATTTTATCGCAAATATATATTCTAATAATAGAATGGTTAAGTTATTATTGCATGCTTTAATTCTTGTAAAAAATATCTTCAAAAGATTCATTAACAGTTTCTGGAATTTCTCCAAACAAACCAACTTCTTGAGCTTCTTCTTTTTTTCCTCTAGAAACAACAACATAAATAATTCCTCCTACAAAGATTACATAAAGAAATCCTAATATCCAGGGTAATATTTTAAAAACTTCAACATAATAACTAATTGATTGCGGGTCATTGCCTACTAATACACTTATTGAATCCTCAACACTGCCAATAAGAGCCAATGCTTTGAAGATAATTGCAAAAACGAAGATTCCTACAAAAAAAATCAATGAAGCTCCAATAATAAGCTTATCAGTTGACACTTGAACCATACTGTTAAATAATAAAGCATTATATTAAAAGATTATGAAAAAGGTATTTAAAGATAATCCTTTAAGTGAAATTACATTAAGAAGATTTGAGAAACCAAGCAATGAAAATTTAAAAGAACTTTGCAGAAAATTTTTAATTTCTATAGGGCTGCTTCAAACAGGTGACGGGAGAGACATTATTAGTGAAATATTTTATGAAGTTGTAATTTCAGCTAAAAATAAGGAATATTTGCCAATTGATTTAATAATTAAAAAATTTAAAGATTTAAATGGAGGAACTCCAAATAATATAAGAAGACATATCTTGCGCCTTAAGGATTATGGCCTAATTGAAAGAACTGATTATGGATATAGAATGCCCGAATTTATGAATTTAAAGGATTTATTTAAAAAAGAAATAATTAAAGAATTTATAGAAGCCTCAGTTAATAGAATAATAGAATATTGCGAAAAAATTGATGAAATAAAATAAAATTATTCCGAATGAAATAAAGTCATTAATTTTTTTAATGTTTCCGAAATATCTTTACCTTTTTTAGTTAAAAGTATTGTTTTGATTCTTCCAATTTTATCAAATGTTAATAAACCTTCTTTTTCTAATTGCTGAATAATTCTTACTGTATGAGAATATGTACAGTCAACTTCTTTTGCAATATTACTCGCATAGCATTTGTTAGAGCAAGCATGTATCTTCATAAGTATAAATGCTGGTTTATTCCTAAGAAATAGATTAACTAAATTGCTTTTCTTCTCTTCCCCCATAAAACACATATACAACATTACAATTTATATAGTTTATTATAACCATTAAACTATATATAAAGAAGTTAATAATAAGATTCTCTATCAACGCATTCCCTAATTCTTTTATAAGTATTAATTAAATCAAATTTTTTAAGCACACTTGTGAGGTTACTAGGAATATTATTATTAAATTTTTTAATAATTATTTTAATATCCTCTAAATCTTTAAGAGTTACATCTTCTCTTTGCTCAAAAGCTGCAAGTTTTGTTAAAAAAATCCCTTCATTAGTTAATCTTTTAAAATCATAACTAGAAACATTTTTTATTAATCCTTGAGATAAAATATAATTAGTTAAATTATTATCATCTAATATTTTTTTATCTAAGTCATAAAAATCATCAGTTGATAAAGAATCTAAAACTTCAAGTTCTTTGCCATTTGAAAATTCTTTATTTAGTAATTTTAATTGAATATCAGCTACATCATATCCATAAACAAAAACGTCAACATCAGTTATTTTTCTGTTAAGTAAAACTCCTCCTACAAAACATAATTCATGATGATACTTTTTAGGAAGCATTTTTGATAATTCGGCGCAATAATCTAATAAATTCATAATAATTATTAAAAGATTATTCTTTTTAAAAATTTAATTAAAGCGCTTTTCTTGGTAAAATATAAACAAATACTGCACTAAAAACACAAAATCCAGTCATTATTATAAATGCCGGCTGAAATCCAAATAAGCTTACTAAATAAGCTCCAATTGCTGCACCAATTACTCTTGTAAAATAATCCATTATTTGCCAAAAACTCCACTCTTTGCCTGCATTACCTTTGCTTAAATGCTTAGAATAAATAGCATTGAAAGCTGGCCCATAAATAGCTTCACCAAAACCCATAATTGCCTGAACAATAAATAAGAACCAAATATCTTTTACAAAAATAAACAAGAAAAATGAAAAACCCATTATTAAATAACCTAAACTCATAATAAGCTCATTTTCTTTCACTTTATCAGAATAAATTCCTGAAATAAGAGTTGTTAATGCTGCAGCCAATGCGTAAATACTTACTGCTATTCCTGCATCAAGAATATCTCCACCCACTTGAACAACAAACAATGCATAAATAGGACCAAGCATAAAACTTGCCAAAGAAACCAAAGAATTAGTAAATAGTAATATCTTAATAGCAGGATTAACATCTTTTAAATAATCAAATAAATTATGCTTACCATCCATTAAATAATTAATATCTTATTTGTTTAAAATCATTTCCAAAAAAGCTTTTAAAAAGAAATTTGCCAATTAATAATTATGAAATCAGAAATTAATGTATTAGTGCATCCTTTTACATATTATCAAAAATTTAATGAAGATTTAATAAAAAAGTTTGATAATTATATTAATTCAAGAGATACTATAATTTTTTATTCAAAACTTAAAGATTTAAATGAACCTTTTTTAAAATTAATTTCTTATTCAAGAGAAGAATTATTTGAAAAAGAAGCTGAACAAAAGAATGTTTATATGATTCCCACCTATCCTCACAAGGGCCATCCAACACTTGTAGGAGGAATAAAGCTTGAAAAGTTACTTAAAAATTTTAAGCCTAAGATAATAAATTTTGCAGGCCAAACAATCAATTATTCAAAAATCGGGCAATGCGTTGAAGGAATAATATATTCTATTAATAAAATAATTCCAAAAAAAATTGAATTCGTTTTGCATAATGAATTATTAAGCACAATGGAAGGATTCGGTAATTATATTGATAATTCAATGGATATCAGCTCAATTTATAATATAAACAAGAAAATAATACTAAAATAAATATAATCTTCGCAGCACTCATTTAACTTACTTATGATTCATTTCCCACTCTATTTTACAATTTTTACAGCAAAAATACGCTGATTCCTCTTTATTGATAGTGCAAAATAAATCCTTATTTTTTAAAGCACTA
>JAQVLH010000176.1 GCA_028704265.1 Candidatus Nanoarchaeia archaeon | reverse complement strand
CATGAACAGGCAGGAACAATCAAATTTGTGCCAGCTCATTTAGAAGCAATAATTGAAATAATTAAGGAAGAGTTAAGAAAAATTTCAATGATTGAATAATAATTAATTTAAAATATTAATTAATAGGATTTATTTAATGAATGTAAATAAATCCTTAATTTTTATTATTTTTTTAACAACTCTTGCTGTAGTTTCTTTTTCATTCTTTGATTATTCTCCTAAAAATCCTGTAAGCATTGCTTCATGGAATCTTAACATCTTCGGTGACAAAAAAGCAGGCAACGAAACCTTAATGCAGGAGTATTATAATATTATTTCACAATTTGACATAATATTTCTTCAAGAGCTAAGGGATGTTGACGGTTCAGCATTAACAAGACTCTGTGAATTATTTAATAATACTTTTAATTGCTTTAATTCTTCAAGAGCAGGAAGCACTATTTCAAAAGAACAATATTATTTATTATATAATAAAGAATTCACTTTGTTGAATTACACAGATTACAATCTAGTTAACATTACAGGTTTTGAAAGGTCTCCGATCAAATTAGATTTCAATTATAACAATATTAATTTTACAATTTATGGCATTCATGTTAAGCCGGATAATGCCAAAAGTGAGATTGCCAACCTTGAAGATTTAATCCTTAATAAAGGTAATATAATAGTCTTAGGAGATTTGAATGCTGACTGTTCTTATTATAAAAAAGGTAATGATTTTATTGATTGGCATTGGACAATAAATGAAGACACAACAGTGGCAAATAGTGATTGCGCTTATGATAATATAATTATTAATCAAGAGTTTTACAATTATTTCATCCAGTCAAATGTTTTCAAAACAAATATTACAGAAAACTTGTCAGATCATTATTTAATCTATTCAATCTTTGATTTAAGTTAAACTAAAGAGGGAATAAATCCTTGCCTATTTTTTTTATTATCCTCTGAAACTTTTTTATACAATGCTGCTATTCTTGAAGGAGTTGAAGAATACTTTTTATATAATTCTGGATTAATTTTTCCTTCATCTAATATTTTTACTGGCCATCCTTTAACATAATCAAATCCTGCAATGTCAAGCAATTCAGTTAATAATGTTCTAGGGTGTCTGTTAAAAAAAGGTAATTTAGTGTTCCACGGGCTATTAATTTCTAGCCATTTATTTAAATTATTCGGATTTTTAAAAATTTCATTATTGTCTGGGTCTGTGTCAACAAAAAATAACAAGCCTTTAGAGTTTAAAGAATCATAAATATTATTTAATCCTTTTTTTAATGATTCATTGTCTAAATAATGAAACACCATATTTGAAGTAACTAAATCAAAGTTTTCTTTTTCAACAACCATATTTTCAAGATTTGAATTAATTAATCTTACATTGTTAGGTAAGGATTTTTTTGCATATTCTAATAATTTGGCACTAGGTTCGATTCCTGTAATGTTGCTAGATTTTATTCCTTTTAATATTAAATGTTTAATTACTCTTCCGCTTGCGCATCCAACATCTAAAACTTTTGTTTTATTATTATAAAAATTATTTAAATATTTATCAAAAGAAGGCTTTTCTAAAAATTTCCAAGAGTAGCTTGATTCTTCATAAGTTTTCCATTTTTCAGCCTGCGAATCATATAATTTTCCAGTATTCATAATAATATAATTGTTATATTTTTATTTTTAAAAAGATAGTTAATTTTTATTTAATTACTATAATTATATTTTTGATTATTAGAATAAAGTTTTTAATTGTGCTTAAATTATTTTATATTAATATGAAAGTATCAGTAAGAAGAATAATAACTTTTTTAATAATCTTAAGTGTTTGCGTTTTTGCAGCTTTTTTAATTAATGGAAACAATTCAATAGAAAAATATGACCAAATAATAAGTGCATTATTTTTTGTTTATGGTATCTTGTCTGCTTATTATTTAACAAAAGTCCAGGAAGTAGAGTCAGGATTAGGTTTGCAATCAATAATTGAAGCTTCTTCATGGAAAATGATTTATTTGATAATAAAAAAAGAATGCAAAAAAGAGTATGAAAATTTGTCTGAAAAAATATATAATTATATAAAAATAGTTTATTCAACCGTTTATAGAGAATATCACAGGTCTGACAATGAATACTACAAAATACTTGATTATTTGTTTTCATTAAAGAATGTTAAACTTTTTGATTATCTAATGGATTATATTAAAGCATTGCAAGACAGCAGGGAAGAGCAGAAAATTCTTTTCAAAAAAAGCAGAAACACAAGGGTTTACATGCTACTTTATGTGTTGCTTATTTTATGTATTTCATCTATTTATATACTTAAAGGAAATGATTTTTTATATAATATAATAGTGGGTAGTTTTTCAGCAGCAATGATTCTAATGATGCAAATAATATTTGAAAAAAAGAATCTTGCAGGGGATGAATATAATGTATTTTTCAGGCCTTTTGATGAAATAATAGATTTAATGGGCAAAAAAAGGATTTATTCTGAATCAGCGATAAAGGAAGGAATAATTGACACAAAACTTTTAGATAAGAAAAAAATACCCTATGATGTAATCAAAGGAAAGTAATCTTTTTAATTTAAACATTTAATATAAATATTAATGAAATCTGACAAAAGGACAAATTATATTAGTTGGAGTGAATATTTCATGGGCATAGCAATGCTTTCAAGCATGAGAAGCAAGGACCCTAATACTCAAGTTGGCGCGTGCATAATTGATGAATCAAACAAGATAG
>JAQVLH010000175.1 GCA_028704265.1 Candidatus Nanoarchaeia archaeon | reverse complement strand
GCTTGCATATAGTATTATTGCGTTGTCTTTTTTTGCTTTTTCTAATAAATTTTTTGTTCCTAATGTATTTGCTTCAATTGTTTCAAAACTTTTTTCTTGGTAATCAAAAGGGCTTGCTCTGCTTGCAAAATGAAGAATTAAGTCAACTTTTTCTATTTTGTTTAAATCTTTTGAAACATCTGCTTGTATAAATTTAAAATTAGTATTGTTCATAAATTCAGAAATATTTTCTTTTCTTCCGCTTCCTAAATTATCTAAGCATATAACTTCATACTCATTATCCAAAAATTTTTTGCATAAATGGCTTCCTAAAAATCCGCTTCCTCCTGCGATTAAAACTTTCATATTTTTATTTAAAAGATACCTTTTAAAAAGTCTTACCTTTATCCTACTTTATAGGATAATTTATAAATATTAATATTTATTAAAATAATTATGAAATCAAAAATTTCAATTACACTTGATGAAAGGCTGCTTAAAAATCTTGATTCTTATATTGACGGGTTCAATGTCAGAAATCGATCGCAGGCAATTGAGCAAATTCTTTCAAAGAATTTAAGCCAAACAAAAATTGCTGTAATTTTAGCTTCAAAAATGAAAGATTACAGATTCAATAAAGAAATAAAAGGAGAAAAAGCAATTGTTCAAATATTTAAAAAGCTTCAAAATCATAGTTTTAAAAAAGCATTTATTATAGGGGAAAAAGAAGTTTTATCAAAAATATTTGAAGTAATAGGCTCCGGGAATGATTATTTTTTAATAATTGAATATATTGAAGATTCGGTTCCAAAAGGAAGCCTTAAATCATTGTCTTTAATAAAAAATAAAATTAATTCAAGTTTTTTAATAATACCTGCTGATAATTATTTTGAATTTGATATTGATTCATTTTGGAAATTTCATTCAAAAAATAATAATTTAGTTACTTTAGCAATTACAACCTCAAATAATCCTTCAAAGTTAGGTGTTGTTGAATTAACTGGTGAAAAAATAATCGGATTTGCTCAAAAGCCGGATAAATCAAAAAATTATTTAGTATGGAGTGGAATAATGATGTGCGAGCCAGAAATATTATTTTATGATTATAAAAGTATTGAGAATGAATTAATTCTTAAATTAATTGAATTAAATTCTGCTGGAGGGTTTATTTTTGCAGGAGAATGGAAAAATCTAGAATAAAAATATTTATAAATAAATGTTACTAAGTATTACGTTATGATAAATCGTGAGCACATTTCACTTACTCTTGATAAAAATATTTTATCAGAGGTTGATAAATTAATAGATGGCAATAATATAAGAAATAGAAGCCATGCAATAGAAGTTTTACTTTCAAGAGTAATTGATACAAAGAAAGTTAAAAAAGCATTCATATTAGCTGGCGGAAAAGGCACAAGACTAAGACCAATAACTTATGAGATTCCAAAACCAATGGTTTTGATTCACGGAAAACCTTTGCTTCAGCACACAATTGAACTTTTGAAAAAATATGACATAACAGATATAATATTATCAATAGGCTACATGGGAGATAAGATTAAAGAATACTTCGGAAATGGCTCAAAATTTGGAGTAAAAATAACATATGTTGAAGAATCTGAACCTTCAGGAACAGCAGGAGCATTAAGGCTGGCAAAATTATTATTAGATAATTGTAATTTTATAATGATAAATGGGGATAATTTGTATAATATTGACTATGCTGAATTAATACAGCATTCATTAACTAATGCAGCTGTTGCAACAATTGCTTTAACAACAGTAGCTGATCCTAGCAAATTTGGTGTAGCTAAAATGAAAGGAAATAAAATTGTTGATTTTGTTGAAAAACCAACAATAGAAAATGCTCCATCTAAATTAATAAATGCAGGAATATATGTTTTTACTTCAAAAATTTTTGATTATATCCCAGAAAAACATTTTTCTATGATAGAAACAGAAGTTTTTCCTAAATTGATAAAGAACGAGCAATTTTACGGCTATATTATGGAAGGCCAGTGGCTTCCAGCAGGAACATTAGAAGAATATGAGCAGGCAATTAAGGAGTGGAAAGACTTATGAGTATTTTCAAAGCTTATGATATTAGAGGAAAATATCCTGCTGAAATAAACGAAGGACTTGTTCAAAAAATATCAAAAGCATTCTGTGAATTTCTGAAGCCAAAAACAATAGTAATAGGAATGGATATGAGACTTAGTTCAGAAAGTTTGCAAAATGAAATAATTAATTCTGTAACAAATCAAGGAATAAAAGTAATAAGTATTGGCTTAGTTAGTACTCCCATGTTTTATTTTGGAGTGAATCATTTTAACGCAGACGCAGGAATAATGATAACTGCTTCGCATAATCCTAAAGAATACAATGGCTTAAAATTGGTTGAAAAAGAAGCAAGGCCAATAAATTATGATAACGGCATAAGCCAAATAGAAAAAATGATTAATAATTCTTTTATTAATTCAAAAATAAAAGGGGAAATTATTGAAAAAAATATTTTAAATGAATATTTACAGTATTTAAAAAAATTTAAAACAAATTTAAAAAAATTAAAAATAGTAATTGATTATGGCAACGGAATGAATTCTGTGCCAACAAAAAAATTACTCCAAAGCCTTAATTTAGAAGTAATAAATCTTTATGATAATTTAGATGGCTCTTTTCCAAACCATGAAGCTAATCCTTTAAAAGAAGAAAATACAAGATTTTTGCAAAAAAAAGTATTGGAAGAAAAAGCAGATTTAAGGGTTGCATTTGATGGTGATGG
>JAQVLH010000021.1 GCA_028704265.1 Candidatus Nanoarchaeia archaeon | reverse complement strand
GTATACACACTTAAAGTAGAATAAGGAGCGGACAAATTAAAGCCTAATAAAACACTTTTTGGTATTAAGCAATAAACCTCAGATTCTGCATTAGTTGAAGCATTAATATTAATAGCTCCAATAGTTGCTAATAAACCATATGAATAATTGCCAGAAGCTAAAGTAATATTAGCAACTGAAGAATTTAATCCATTAATTTCATAAATAACTGAACCTAAATTAGTTTCACTAAGGTCATCTCTTGTTATTTCCCCTGAACTTAAATTAACATCACCGGACACATTAAGATTAACAGTAATTTTATTAGTAAAATTTAATATGATTGATGAAGTATTCTTATTTCCAACCAAATCATACACTATTACTGAAAAATTATGCAAACCATCATTTAACAAAGTTGTTGGATAATAAAAATTGTAAGGACTAATAGTTTTTGAGTTATATAAAATATTATCAATTAATAATGAAACATTAAATAAATTAGCATCAATTGCTGAAACATTAATTAGCACAGTAGAATTAACCTTGCTATTGTTGCTTAATCCAATAATATTAACAAGAGGCTTAATTGAATCAATATTATAAGTGTAGTTACTAATTGTCTGATTTAAAGAATTATAATTGATTACATCAAAAGTGAAACTTTCATCTCCTGAAATAATTAATGAATAACTAGATTGCGTAATATTAGTGCTATTCCCATTTACAATTATTAATGAATTAATATGATTAGAAAAAGTAAGAGTTAATTGAGTATTGTTTAATACTGTTGAACCATTAGCTATGCTCACTTTAGTCATAGGCAAACCCCCATTAACGATTAAATTAACAGATTCATTGTTTAAATTGAAAGCTTTGTCAAAAACAGTTACATTTAATTCATACACTCCTTCAAGATTAGGAGAAGTAAAAGATGCATAATATTTTCCTAAAGAATAATTCATTGCATAAGTAGTTCCATTAATATTAACTGAAGCATTTAATAAACCGCTTAAAGCATCACTAGCAATAACTTCAATTTGCATTTGCGAATTATTTAAAACAATACTTGGACTTAATATTTGAGAAATAACAGGAGCAGTCTTATCAACTCTTGCCATTAAAAATTTTGAAGATTCAGTATTACCTGCATTATCAATAGCCCTATATTCAATAGCTCCAACGAAATCTTGAGTAATGTTTAAATTAAAATCATAATCAGTCCATGAATTAATTGAAGAATTTCTAAACTGAATCTTATTAACACCGCTTAATGAATCATTTGCTAATAATAATATATTCAAATCTTGATTAGTCCAATTATTAGTATAATTCATAACATTAGTTAAAGGAACAGCTGAATCAAATTTCAAAGTAAGCAAAGATTCATTATAATTGCCAGCTAAATCCACACATGAATAATTATAATTATTAACTGATGCATTGTTTTTATTATTATAATTTATTAAAGTATTATTTGATAAAATTGAATTACTTACAACAGTAATATTATTTATTCTTAATTGGCATGAAGCATTAATGCTTAATTCATCAACAAAATTATATGAAACATTAGTGAATAACTTATTAGTCCATGAATTATTAGCTAACGAATTAAATGTTAATTTTGGAGCAACAGTGTCTATAATAAAACTAATGCTTGTTTTATTTAAATTAGATGCTGAATCATTAGAATAAACAATTAAAGTATTTATTCCTTCATTAAAAATAACATTAACTGCTGAAGTATAAGTAATGTTTTCTCCCTCAAAATTATACCACACGCTTCCAGGAGTTAAATCAACCCTAGAAATATTTAGCAATTTTGTTGCATTATTATAATAACTATTATTGCTTAAAGATAAAATGTTAATTACTGGCTTAATGGTATCAATAGTCATTGTATATGTTTGATTTGCTTGATTCAAATCATAATCAACGCACTTTACTGAATAATTGTATTGCCCATCAGATAAATTAATATTAAAATATTGCTGCGAACCATTAGGATAAATCAATTTAGACTGATTATACCTATTATTCAAATATAATGAACAATTAACCTGCTTAAAATCAACATTGTCTGAAACATTAAATCTAATTGATTGATTATATTGAGTACTATAATCAGGCACTTCATTTATAGTTAAATTTGGAGCAATAATATCTTTAACATAAATAGTAATCAGAGGATTAACAAAATAATTTTGAAAATTAAAAGAATTATCATAAGTGTAATCATATCTCAAGCAGCTAGAATTATAACATTCATCAGAATTATCTTCATGATAATTATTAGAATAAATTGTTGAAGAATTTAAATTATAATTTAAATAATTTCCATTAAAATTATCATAAAAAGGCAAAATAAATGTTAAATTTCTTCCAACTTGCTCTTCAAGAACAGGATAATTAATATAAACATAATTTAAACTATTATTTTGAATATAATCAACAATAAAATTATTGTTATAAAACAAATTAGAAACATTATAAATGTTGGTGGAATTTTGATTACTATTTTCTCTTATATAAATAAATGTTAAAGTATTATTTTCAAATAATAAAGTGTTATTACCTTGTTCATTAGAATAACTATAGTTTAAATGATTAGATAAATTAGTATAATAATAAAAATTATTGGAACTATTCAAGAATAAATTACTAATTTCTAATACATTGAAAAATGAAGAATAATTAAAATTTGTAAAATTAACGAAATTTGTATAATTTATATAATAACTAAAATTATTATTATAATTTTCTACAACAAAAAAATTAGATATGGAAACGTTGCCATATAATCCATTATTAAAAGTTAAATTAAGAGTAATATTTTGGTTTTGATCAATTATTGAATTGTAGTCTAAATTATTTAATTCAGGATGATGATTATAAATAAAATTTTCATTATAATATCCAACATTTCCCATTAAATCAGTACATTCAATATTTAAATTATAATAACCTTCATCTGCATAAAAAATAAGATTATTTTGAGAAAAATAATTTAAAGTATTAAAAGTTTGCAAAATAGTATTATTTAACTTAAAAACACAAGAAGAATTAGAATTATCACTAATAGTATTATAAAAAGAATATGAATTGTTTTCAAAAAGAGTGCTAAAATAACCCCATATATTAGGAGCTTCAGTATCTATAATAAAATTAACACTAGATAAATTAATAGTTCCTAATGAAGTATTAGCCCAAACATACAAAAGATTAAGTCCTTCATCAAAAGTAATATTAATTGGTTCAATATAAGTGATATTTGTTCCATTATAATTATACCAAACACTATCTAAATCATTATGAATTACTGAAATATTTAACAATTGAGTTTTGTTAGAATATATTGAACCATTAATAGGAGAAATTATATCAATTTTAGGTAAATAAGTGTTATTTATTGGAATGGATAAGATTATATTTGACATATTATAATTATAGTCTTTAACCCAAAAATCTAAATTTAATTCTCCTTGTTGAAAAATTGAACTATTATAAAAAAATGTTATATTTTCATAATTTTTAGAGTTTATTATATTATTGGATAATAAATGTTCATAATTAGGTAATCCAAAAGAATAAATAGGTGTATAACCATAACTCCAGTTTAATTGTATTGTAAAATTTTCTCCAGCATTAATTAATTGAGGATAAGAGAAAGATACTAATTTAGGAGCTATTAAATCAAAAATTACATAACTAGTATCAGTTGTTTCATAAGATTTATCATTTATTTTAAATGATATTCTTCCTTGAGAATCTGAATCATTTAATATTCTTGAAGCACTCCATGAAGTATTATCTCCTAAATTAACAACTTCAGCTGAATAATTGCCTATAGTTACATTATAAATATATCTTGGAAGTACTGAAGTAAAATTGAGAGTAACAAGAGTTGTTTTATTAGCATAAATTCCTAAATTTCCATTTGAGCTAATACTAATGTTTTTAAAAAATATGGAATTATAAGTAAAAAAATTAGACAAATCAATTCTTGAATAGTTTCTTCCGCTTTGAAGAATTTGTTTTCCTGTTTGATTTAATTTGGAATAAATTTCTTGAGGAGAAACATATTCATTATTTTCTTTATAATATTGATTAATTAATGCTATTGCCCCTGAAACATGAGGAGTAGCCATAGAAGTACCATCCCAAGACTCATAACTTCCAGGCACTGAGGAATAAATATCACTCCCTGGAGCAACAAGTATATCAAGAGCCCATCTTTTTGAAAAAATTGAAATAGAATTATCATCTTTTGTGCTGCTTCCAACCCTAGTAACATTTCTAATACATGCAGGAAAAGCAACCAAATCATAAGGATTAATATAATAATCATTTCCTACTGCTACTACAACACTAATATTTTTCAAAACCGCCAAATTTACTGCAGCAGTCATCTCAGGCAAAACTTCATCGCAATAATCTGAATATAATCCCCTTCCAAGACTTAGACTTATTGCTGAAATATTATATTCTTCTGCATTACTTATACAATATTCAATCCCGGCAAGAATATTATCATCATATCCTGAACCATTATTATCAAGAACTTTAACTGCAAATAAATTAGCATCTGGCGCAACTCCTTTTATTCTTGAACTATTACCTGCAACTATCCCTGCAACATGTGTTCCATGACTTTCATCATCAAAAGGGTCAAAATCATCATTAACAAAATCATAGCCACCTATAACTTTATTGCAATTATCCCAATTAGTATAAGTAAAATTAGAAACATAATCTACTGAAAAGCCAGAATATCCACTACTTCCATTAATACTGAAATCAGTAATAAATTGAAGTATTATTGTATCTCCTGGAATAATAAAACTCCATCCTGAATATGAACCTGAAATTGATTGGTACAAATTTCCTTGACTATCATACAAATAAATAAAATCATATCCTAATTCAATGTCAATATAATCAAAATAAACTGCGATATTTTCATAACCCGTTTTATTTATTATCCATGTAACATTATAATTATTAGGATATGGATCTAAAGGTAAAGAATCTAAAGTATAGCTTTCATAATTATCGGATTGAGTAAGAGAGCAACTACCTAAAGCTTCATGAGTATAATCTATTCCAGTATCAACTACACATACAGTTTGACCTTTTCCAGTTAAATATTGACTATTAATAGAATAATTCCAAATATTATTAGCACCGATTATTTCAACACTTTCATCTAAATTCATGTAAACTTTTTCATTTTTGGATATTGATTTAATTAAAGGATTTGATAATAAATATAAATAAGTTTCATAAGTTATTTCTGCAGAAAAACCATTAAATGAAGAAAAATAATTATTTATTTTATTCAAACTAATTTTATTAGCAACATAATCCCTCATTATTGTTTTAAGATTGGTTTTATCTTTTTCATTCATTGCTGAAACTTCACTTTTCCAGATTTCAGAGGGATCTTTTAGACTAATAATTACCTTCATTTCTTGATTATCAGTTTCTGAAAAAATTGATACTTGATTAAGTGAGGATATTTTATTAAAAGATGATTCAACAGAAGGTATTTCTAGATTAAATAATGGTAATTTTTCAACATTATCATTTTTTGCAATTAGATTTAAATCATTTAAACAAAACGAGACTGATATAGATATTAAAACTAAACTTAGAATTAATATTTTTTTTAAAGTCATGATATTATCTTGTATTAAAAGATTAAGAAGTTGTCTTTAAAAAACTTTTCTTAACATTTTATTAAAAAATTTATTATCGCAATTACTTTATATTTTAATCAATTGCGAAACCCGATTCATTTTAAACCCAAATTTTCAAGTAAATTAAAAACTTCTTTGTCAAATTTTGAGAATGCGAACCATTTCTTGCCTAAATCCTTTAAAGAAGCTCCAAAATGATAGACTTCTTTATTATCAATTATTAGAAACCTATCATGAGATTTTTTGAATTCTTTAATTTCAATAATTGGATATTGGGAATTATATTTAGCTAAATCAAGCAATAATTGAGCAGAAATATCTTTAGTAAAAATTTTTACTTTTGTATTACTATTTCTTTTGCTTAGCAATGTTAAAACAGAATCATCAACATAATTATCAATAAGAATAATGGATTTATTTGCAGTTCTTATTAAATCCGAAACAAATTTGTAAGCATCAAAGATTTGCCCATCAAAAAATATTCCTTTGTCAGGCTTGATTTCTTTGCTTTGTATTGCATCAAATATTTCATTAAATTTTTTGTCATATTCAACCTGTTTTATTTCAACATTATCTAATCTTTGAAAGATTTGCGCATTTGAAGAGATAAATTTTCTCATAGACACGAATGCATTCATTATTTGAATGCTAATTTTTACAGCAGTATCACTTTTTAGCACTCCTGAAAGCATTGCAACTCCCTGTTCAGTAAAAGCGTAAGGCAAATATTGTCTTCCTCCTCTAATATTTTTTGAGGTCACAATTTGTGACCTCAAGATTAAAAATTCATCTTTTGATATCTGAAACATGAAATTTTCTGGAAATCTTTCAATATTCCTTATAATTGCTTGATTTAGCACTTTTGTCTTCACATTATAAAGTTCTGCAAGATCTGAATCAAGCATTACTTGCAATCCGCGAATAAAATATATTTTATTTTTAATTTCAATATTATTTGAGATTAATGATTTAATTTCCATTTATATTAATATAATTTAATTAATTAGTAACTTTTGGATAATAATTCCTTTAATATTATTTTTTTAACATTTTATTAAAGATTTCATATTTGGGAGTAAACTTGTAAATTATATTAAAAGCTTTATTGAAATCTTTTTCATTATCACACTTACCCCATAATTTAATTAATTGCAATAATTTAGTTTTTCCATAATTTTTCACCAATAGCTCAATTGCAAAACCTGATTCATCATAAACTGATTCTTTATGCGAGTCTAAAAAACTTAAAAACTTTTCAGGCATTTTTTTAAAATTATTCTGGCCTGAGACAAAAATAGCTATTCCTTCACTAAACCATAAAGGTTTATATTGGTATTTTGACATCTTTCCAGTAATAGTGTGAACTAATTCGTGCTTGATTGTAGAATAATAACTTTCTTTTGAATAATGATGGCAGCTTTCTTTTTCAAAACTTTGAGGAGAAAATATGAATATTAAATCCTTTTTAGTTGTTGCAATAACCCAAGAAGGAGTTTTTTCGTGCTGAATTAAATCCATTTCTTTCCTTTTATTAATTAAAAATAAGCTAGGAGTGTCATATTTCCAATTGCAATTAAAAAAGTCTTTAAGCTCATTAAAAGAAGTTTTAAAAAATTTATCAAGCTCTGGATATTTTTCTGAAACAACGACTTCAAAAACCATAGTAATTATTAATGATTCTTTTTTAATAAAAACTTCTTTTTAAATTTTATCTTCAATTATTTTTCTTATTTTGTTTTCCAATTCTTTTTTATCAGGCAAATAAGTCTTATATTTGGAAACGAATAGTTTATTAGAAATTGAACCCAAAGCGTACTCAACAGTCAAATCATTTTTATAAGCAGATAAAATTATCCCTACGGGTTCATTGTCCCCTTTTTTCATTTCTTCTTTTTTAAAATAATTCAAGTAAAGATTCATCTGCCCAACATCCTGATAAGTTGCTTTGCCAATCTTTAAATCAATCAGCACAAAACATTTAAGAATTATATTATAAAAAACTAAATCAACAAAAAAATGCTCTCCTCCCAAACTAATCCTGAACTGTCTTCCAATAAATGAAAAACCTTTACCTAATTCTAATAAAAAATATTGAAGATTGTCAATAATTTTTTGCTCTAAATCTTTTTCAGAATATTTTTCATTTTCAGGAATTTTTAAAAATTCCAAAACATAAGGGTCTTTAATTAAATCTTCAGGTTTTTCAATTATTTGCCCTTTTTGAGATAATTCAAGAACGCCTTTTTTATCCTTGCTTAAAGCAATCCTGTAAAATAATGCTGAATTAATCTGCCGTTTAAGCTCCCTTACTGACCAATTATCTTTCTCGCACTGCTTTTCATAAAAGCTTCTTTCTAAATCATCATCAATAATTAATAATTCAACAAAGTGGCTCCAACTTAATTTTCCAGACACTGTCTGGAAAATTGGATATTTAAAATATAATAATCTCATTAAGTATACATTACTTCTACTAAATCCTTTTCCATATTTAATCTTTAAATCTTTTGATAAATTATCAAGCAATGATGAACCATAATCAGCTTTCTCATTGCCTTTCTGCTCAAATTCAACAATGTTTTTGCCAATTTCCCAATAAGTTTTTACCAATATTGAATTAATTGCTGAATAAACTTTCTTTCTGCCTAATTCTAATATTTCCCCAATATTTTCAATTAAGTTATTATATTCTTGCTTCATAAAACATTTCAACTCCTTCATTTTTTAAACAATTAAGGATAATAATTCCTTTAATCACTTTCTTCTTCTGAAGATGAAAAATAGAAGGTAAGCTGTTGTGCTTAATGCGTAGCCTGTAAGAAAATCTTTTTGCGAATAAAAGAAATATCTTAAGCTCATTAATAAATACCCTATTGAGATGAATGAAGCAACAGTTAATGCTTCAACTTTTTTAGAGCTAAAATTAAATAAAGAAAACACTTGCTCAGTTTTCAAATTCTTAGAATAAAGCTCCAAAGTTTTATTAACACTATAAGGAGATGAATCAGAGTAGTGCTTAATAAAATTGTAAACCTTATTGTAAAGCTTTTTTTCTAAAAACTTGCTGTCTAAATATTGTTTTAACTCTTCATTATTAAAACCTGGCAAAGTTATTGATTCAAAATTATTCTTTAACTCAACCCTTGAAGAAAGAATAAGAGTGGCATTTAAATCCTCTAATATTCTCTTAGCAGGTTTAGATAACCTATCCGCATCATCTATTAATACTATTAAATTTTTAATTTTTTTAATTTTATTTTTTAAATCATCAGCTAATTCAGATGATTTGAAAACAATATTAGCCTTTTTTAAAATTTGAATAAGGATTTGCTTTGGACCTGCACTGCTAATATAGTAAGCATTAGGAGTAAAGCTTTCTAAATATTTTAATAAATCAGTCTTTCCAACACCTTTAGTTCCAACTATTACTGTATTAATTTTAAATTTTAATTTATACAGCAATTTTTCCATTAACTCTTTTCTTATTATATACATAAACTTTTTTCACCTCAAAAAATACTCGTAAGCGCAAGCAATGCCAATTAAGGCAAGGTTAAGCAATAATTCTTTATTGCTTCCAACCCTTATTCCCAGATTAAACAAAACAAATCTTGTGTTGCAAGGGTATAATATCATGATTCCAAAAAAATTAAACGAATCAATTAATAAATGCGAAAAGTAAGCAAGGAATAATTCTAAAAAAATAGGATTAATTAATGCTGATATTCCTAAAATTATTAATGGCCAAATTGAATGCATTAAACCCCTATGCCCGAAGTTTTCAAATAAATAATTGCTTAATTTTGGAAACATTTGCCCTAAGATTGAATTGGGATTGTCAATATCTGGAAGGGCAGAAAATATAAAACCTATAAGTGATACTTTAATATTGAGAACAAAACTCAATAATCCAAAAAATATTAAATGAGTTAATAGCAACATATATAATATGGTTGTATTTATAAAAAGTAAACTATTTAGTTTATGTTATGATTAAATTAAGAATTTATGAATATTTACTTAGAAATCATAAGCTTGAAATCTTTACTGCACTTATTTCAGAGAAATTAAAATGCTCTAACATGTTTGTCTCTAAAACTATTAAAGAATTGATTGCAAAAAATATTGCATACAAGGATGCTAAGAATTCTGTTAAAATAATCAACCCTTTTCTTTTAGCTACTTATCTTGCTTATAGCGAAAACTTTCCTTCCCCTTTATTTTTTGAAATGCCAGAATATAAAGATTTAATATTCATTTTAAATAAAACTCTTTATTCAATTACTTTAGATTCAGCAGTTGAAATTTTAAATAATAAGATTCCATCTAAAATTTATGCCTATGTTGATGAAGATGATGTTGAACACTTGTTTAATTATTTAAATCCTTTAAATAAAGAGTCTGGCAATTGCTTAATAGTTTTTCCTCAAAAATCTGAATTCTTTACTAGTTTCCAATCAATTAATGAAGTACTCTTAGCTAATAATTATCAAATATTTATTGACTTATTACGAGTTAATAAAATAAGTGCAGCCAATAAATTGCTTAAAGATGAAAATTTATTTTAATTAAAAACACAAAGATTTTTAAGTACATTTTAGTAATTAATATTATTATGAAAAGAATTATGGACATTATATTATCAAAAGATGTTTACAAACATACTAATATTTTTGTTAAAGAGATGAATAATTTTTTTAAAAAATATGAAACAGTATTAAAAAATTATGAGGCTAATAATTCTTTAGAAAATATTACATTATCAGAAAAATTAAGCCAAGAAGAGCTTAATAAGGTTTATTTAATTAAAAAAAGATTAGTAAAAACTATTAATCCTTTGCTTGAAAGTATTAAAAATTATGCAGAAGTTATTGACAATGTTGATTCAAAATTGAACCCTATAAGAAAAAATATTGAAACTTTGTGCAAGATTTATAATTTTGAAAGCAAATATTATTTACCTTAAATCGTTTAATTTTTGAGAAATATTCTGAACTAAGTCTTTTGATTCATTTATTATATAATTTTGAAAAGGCTTAGTTAAAGGTGCATAGTAAGCATATTTTATTACTTTAGCCACTTTTTTTGCTCCAAGAATAAAATATTCAAAATTTATTAAAGTATTATTATATTGAGTTTCTAATTTATTAATAATAGTTTTTGCTTTAGGTATATCTAATATTCCTCCATCAAACAATTTGTCATTAATTCCTAAATCCTGCTTTAATTCCTTAAAAAAAGTGCTTAAAATAGACTTATTTACTGTTAAATTCAAAGCATAAATCTTAGCCTTTCCTCCATAAGAATTCATAGTTTTGTTATAAAGCTCTAAAAGGTTTTCCATAATAAAATTCGCGCCTTTAATATAAGAATAAGAATTGCTTTTTATTTCACTAGCATTGCAATTATAATCACTTAATTGATTTATTAATATTTCAAGATTAGTATTATTAAAAACCAAATTTACCACCCATTAATCTACCTTGAAGATTAATGAATAATAAAATTT
>JAQVLH010000174.1 GCA_028704265.1 Candidatus Nanoarchaeia archaeon | reverse complement strand
CAAATGAGGAATTAAAAGAAATAGATGAGCTTCAAAAAAAATATGAATCAGAAGAGCATATTTTTGCTAGAAATAAAAAAACCCAAAGAAGAGGTCTTTGCTGGCTTCCTAAAAACCCGTATCCTTTGCCTGGCACTTTTAATGATTAACAAAACTTTTTATATTACTGATTTTTTTGTAAAAAATTAATGAAAGATTTGCTTAAAAAATTAAGTGAAGCCCACGGGGCTTCAGGGTATGAAGAAAATATTGCGAAAATAATGGTTGAAGAATTAAGCAAATATTCTGAAAGTGTAGAAATTGATAAAATTGGTAATGTGATTGCAAGAAAAGGTTCAGGTGACCCTAAAATAATGCTTGCAGCCCACATGGATGAAATAGGTTTTGTTGTTCAGCATATTGACGCTAAAGGATTTATATGGTTTATACTTATAGGGGGATTTTATGATCCTACAATTTTTAATGCAAGAGTATTAATTCACACTTCAAAAGGGGATGTTTGCGGAGTAGTTGGCTCAAAACCTCCGCATTTAATGGAAGAGGAAGAAAAAACTAAGCCAGTTAAATGGAAGGAATTATTTATTGATGTAGGGGCTAATTCAAAATTAGATGCTGAAAATTTAGGAATAAGTGTAGGTGATTCAATAACTTTTGATCAGGAATTCAGGATGCTTGATAGGGATACAGTGACTGGCAAATCAATGGATAATAGAGTAGGTTGTTTAATGCTGATTGAAGTAATGAAAAGGATAAATAATCCTAAATGCAGCGTTTATGCAGTTGCTACTGTGCAGGAAGAGGTTGGATTAAAAGGTGCAAGAGTTGCAGCAGCCAAAATAAAGCCTGATTATGGAGTAGTATTGGATGTGTCTTTTGGGGATCAGCCAGGAGTTAAAGAAAGGGAGATAACTACGGCTTTAGGAAAAGGTCCCATAATTACTTATATTGAAGCAAACGGAAGAGGCTTAATGGCTGATCCAAAAATGTGCAAAAAAATAATAGATATAGCTAAAGCAAATAATATTCCTTATCAGGCTGAAGTAACTTATGGCGGAATGACTGATGCAGCAATAATGTATATTACAGGAGAAGGAATACCTTGCATTAGTTTAGGAATTCCAACTAGGTATATTCATAGTCCAGTTGAAGTATTAGATATTGATGATGTTAAAGCAGGAATATTTTTATTAATAAAATTTTTAGAATCATTTTAATTAGTGTTTTCAAAAACTTTATAAAAACAAAAAGGCAATAATATTTCTGAATTATACCGACTAATAACTATTAAAATTAAAAAAAAATAATTTCTTAGGATTAAAGGTTATAAGAAAAATTAAGGTGAAAAAATTAAAATGAGAGAAAATAGAAATGAATACAGATGTATTCATCAAGAAGCAAAAAATGATTTATCCTTAGTTAAAGAGGGTGACTATTACCAAGGAACTGTTAAAGTTTTAAGAAAGGCAATGCCTGGTCCGGTAATATTTTCTTTAACTGATGGAAATAAAGCAATTGATGGAGTAATAAAAACTTCAGACTACGATGTTGATGATATCTTAGATGTTGAAGGTTACGTGTCAATAAGAGCTAATCAAATGCAATTAGAAATTGTTAAAATAAAAAAAAGTTCAGTTGAATTTTACAAAATTATTGAAAAAATCAGCGAACCAAAAAGAACAACTTTTAGCATTGAATCTGAAAGATATGAAAAAATGAAACCGGTTTTTTTAAATATTGCAAAAAGAATAAGAAAAGCAATTTTTGACAGCCAGCCAATTTTAATAAGGCATCATAATGATTCTGATGGAATAACTGCAGGATTAAGTATTGAAAAAGCATGCGTTGATTTAATCAAAAAAACGGGATTAAATCCTGATTATAACATTTATAGAAGTCCAAGCAAGGCGCCTTTTTATGAAACAACTGATGTATTTAGAGATATGGTGCTTTCGCAGAGAATAAAATCTCATGGACAAAAATTGCCATTAATACTTGTTTTAGATAATGGTTCAACTCCTGAAGATGCGTTTGCATTTAAATTGTTAAAATCATTGAATTATGAATGCATAGTTATAGATCATCATAATCCTGTAATATTTAACAAAGGAAAATCAAGCGTGTGCGAATATTTGTCAATGCATCTTAATCCTTATTTGTTTGGATTTGACAGTCAAACTAGTGCAGGAATGCTAAGCTATGAATTAGCAAGATTCATTAATGAAGAATTTGAAAATAAGTCAATGCCTGCTGTTGCAGCAATAAGTGACAGATGTAATATTAAAGAAACAGAAGATTATATTGCTGCTTGCAGCAAATCCAAAGAAATTTTAGGAAAAATTGGAGTAGCTATTGATTTCATGGCTTACAATTTGAAATTTGATGGAGGAGAAGGAGTAATTGATGAGCTTTATAATAATTCTAAATTAGTTGAATTAATTAATGAGCAGGTAAGAAAAGGTGTTGAAACTCAGCTTCAAAGCGCATTGCCTTATCTTAGGACAATTGAAATTAATGGAATAACATTTTCATACATTGATTTGGAAAAATATACATTAAGGTTTACTTATCCAACTCCAGGAAAAGTATTAGGATTAATACATGATACTGTGGCAAAAGATAGAGAAAACGCTGTTCTTACAATTGGGTATTTGTCAGATATGATAATTATCAGAGCAACTAAGCCAGTTTTTCCAGTTAGTAAAATTATTAGCATTTTAAGGCAGAAAATTCCTCAAGCAAATGTTGACGGAGGAGGGCATGAACAGGCAGGAACAATCAAATTTG
>JAQVLH010000173.1 GCA_028704265.1 Candidatus Nanoarchaeia archaeon | reverse complement strand
GGAAAGAGATAAAAAGGGTAGATTTTTGCCGAAGCACAAGTGTTTGTATGCTGATGAATTTTTAAAAAAAGATGGTATTTACAAAGGAAATGTTTATGGAAATCCTAACGGATCTAAACTGCTTGGGGAAATAGTTAATCCAAGTAAAAATCCTTGTTTAGGAGAAATAGGCGAAGACGAAAGACTTGTTATTAAAAAAGATTCTATAAAAATTATTCCAGAATATGAATTTTTTCTATGGATAAGGATAATTGGAGTATCTCTTATGATTGGATTAATTTTGGGATTATTAATGATTAAAATTTTATGAAAAAATATTATTTCTTCAGATTAAAAGGAGGGCATATACCGCATATTTATCAGACTAAGGATAAGTTTATTAATAGTTTTAATCGAGTAAAAGACCGAGTTCGCCAGATGGGATATTGTAATGGAAAGTCTTGGGTTTATTCAGAGGGAAACGAGTTGAATAAGTTTATTAATTTTTTAAATAAAAACAATGGCAAAAAAGAAAGTTGCAAAGAAAGCAAAAAAAACTAAGAAGAAATAACATTATTTCTTTAGGCTAGTAGTATAATTGGCATACTACTAGGTTAAGTAAATAATTAATATTAAAAATGATGAAAGAATATAAGGATTTGTCAAATGAAAAAGAAAAGGTCGATTCTTCTACTAAGATAACCATTGAAGATAATGGAACGAAGAAATACGCATCTATAGATAGTTTGAAAGATGAAAAATATTACCTAGAAAGAAGGGTTATTGATATTGAAAGCGAGATAAGATATTGTGTTACTAGAATAAGAGACATTAAAGGAGACAAGAAGCAATTGGTTGATTCCATAAGGGAAAAAGATGAAGATATTTATGAGATCGAGAAATTGGTAGATAAGCACAATAAGAATATTGAAGAAAATATATTGCCTTCTCTAGATGAACCAGAATATTTTGAAAAAGGATAAAAATATGATTGGAATAACATTATTATTATTTGGTGGGTTAGCGTTGGCTATTATTGTTTTGGCAATAATGACATTTATTGCTACGATAGCTGGGTTTTTATTTGGTGGAATAATTTATTTAATTACCAAAAATGCAGAATTATCCAAGGCTTGTATAATTATTGGCATGGTAATATCAATAATTGGATTAATTGCTTGGGTATTATAATATGGAATTAAGTGATAAATATCATTATTTCTTTGATAATAAGGGAAAATGTCCAGAATGTGGAGAAATGTTGATAATGAACTTTGGATGCGTTAATTTTAACTGTCCAATAGCCAGAGAGAATATTTGCACTTCAGGATCAAAAAGCCAAGTTTTATCAATTATGAAATCAATATCAAATTATTATTTATTTGATTTTCAGAGAGAAAAATTTTACGAAAAAATTAAATTACGAAAATTACAATATCTTGACAAACAACCAAAAAAACAGTATATTAAGATTGACGATTCGGGAATTTCGGAATAATTTTACAAATTACAGACATTTTGTTGAAAATGGAGGAATGATAGTTGTTTTAAATAGGAATAATCCAATTCTGGTTGTTTTGCCATATAATTCAAAATATGATTTCTTGGAAACTAAAAAAAAGAAGGTATAATTTTTATGTTTATACCTGTGCTGTAGAAAATTTATTTGTAGACAAAGACGATCCAGATTATGACGGATCTGTATTCCCTTCATGCAATGGGGTGATGTTTGTCAAGACGGTTACTATTGTAGAAAATAATGTAGTTTCTATTTATGGATTAAAGGGAATGCTGATAGATAAAAATAAATTATTGGAAGAATTCCCTGTTATAGATGACAAAACTCCAATAGATGATTTTCCAGAAAAATTTGCGATACGAACTGACAACATTGATTTGATAAGAGAACTTTCCGCTAGGGGTAAAAAAATAACGTGGCTAGATCCAGATATAATAAAATTTCCATCAATATTAGCTGCTATTCCATTTGAACATCTTTTAATAAATCCGATGGTTGGAGAATATGCGATATTGCCTACTGGAGAATCAAAGACAGCAGTATTGATGAATAAAAAAAAGGTAAATAAAGATGTTGATTTTTCTCGCATAAATAACAGCAAGGTATTGTTTTCAAGGCAAATAGGTTTTTCTGTTCATGATTTTAATCGTAGAATAAACTTCAAACAGTTATTAAGTGGAAAAATATTTTCAATAATTGGAACAAACAAAAAATTAGATTTATTTAATAATAATTATTTGAAATTGGCTTATTATAATATTCTGTCAATTACATACATGATATGCAAGAAGAATTACATTGCGACGAATGCACAAAAAAATCTTGTGAACAAAGACTAGCTGGAGCATTGTGTTCTAACAATAAAAAAATGACAGGTCTGATAGAGATGTTCCATTCAAGAGATCCATTGCTGGTTTCAAGAAAATTAATAGAAATTTTAGATAATGAAATTAAAAGATATAGCAAAGCAGTAGAATCTGAAGATATTGGATCTGAAGAGGAAATAGTAATAACTACCGCCAAGGGAGCGACTATTGAAAAAACACAGAAAAAAGGAATAGATAACAAAATAAGCAATTTGGCATTAAATATTTTAAAGGGAGGTAAATTAATAAATGAAATAATAAATCCAAAACAAGCTACTAATCCTCTTTTCCAGCAAAACAATCAATATAATTTTAATCTAGGTATGGCTGAATTTATGAGAAGCCTTCCAGAAAATGAAAAGGGAGAGGTTTTGAAATTTATTGATGAAAAATTAGATGCTGGCAGATAATACAAAAAAAAGATTGTCAAA
>JAQVLH010000172.1:1397-2796 GCA_028704265.1 Candidatus Nanoarchaeia archaeon | reverse complement strand
AAAGTTCTTTTAGACGAAATTAATATACTTTATAAAAAATTAGAAGAAAAAAACTCTTTAATCAGGCAATATGAAGCAAAGCAATCTTTATTTAAACCTGAAGTAGAAAGAGATTTAATTTTAGAATAATATGGCTAATAGAATGATAGAAACAAGAATGTGGGATGATAATTTCTTTTCCGAATTATCTACTGAAGAAAAATTATTATTTATTTATTTTATTACAAGCCCTGTTAATGCTTTGTCCGGAATATATGAAATTCCTCTTAATACAATTTCACTTCACACATCAATTAAGCGAGAAAATATTTTAGAGATTATTAAAAAATTTGAACAGTTAAATAAGATTTTTTACATCAACGGCTGGGTTTATATCAAAAACTATAAAAAGTATCAACTCTTAAATCCTAAAATACAAAAAAATATTGACAAACAATTTTCTTTAATTCCTAAAAATGTCTTAGAGAAAATTAATGAAATAGATAGGATATTGATAGACTATCCATATCCTATGGATAGTTATAATATAAATATAAATAATAATATAAATAATAATATAAATAAAACTATTAGTAAGAATAATAATATTAATAAGAATAATAATATTAGTAATACCGTTATTAGTAAGAATAATACTATTAGTATACACGAAAAAGCCGAATTACCAAAAAATAAGTCAAAATTATTTTTTGAAAATGATGAATTTAGAAAAGAAATCGCAGAAAAAATTCAATCTAAATCAGGTGTTGAAATTAATCTCATTTTAAAAGAAATAAATAACTTTTGTAACTACTGGATGGAGCTTAACAAATTAGGAACAAAAAGAAGATGGGAAATGCAACAAACCTTTGAAGTAGATAGAAGATTATTAACTTGGTTTAATAATATATCACAATTTAAAAAACAAACACAAGGAAAAATAATTAAATTATAATCATATGCTAACAACAAAAAGAAAAGTTTCAGTTATTTCAACTTATGACAACGCCATATTTTATCTGGATGAAAATCAAGATAAAGAGCTTCAAAATCTTGAAAAAGGAGATAGAATAAATATTGACGGTAACAATATCTTTTATGGAAATATTAGAGGTATTTATACAATTGAGCAATGGAATAAAATGAATCCGGTAGAACATTCAAGAGAAGAACCTCTTCAAGATTTTCAACCTGTTTCCTATTCAAAACAAAGATATTTAAAAATCTTACAAACAATGATTGATTCTTTTAAAGGTCATTTTAAAAATAGAGAAATGCCTGAAAAATCAAAAAGCATTCTGAATAAAATGCTTGAAAAGTATTCTAAAGCAGAAAAAGAACCAGAGGATAAAAAATTTACAACTTTAAATATTTATAATTAATTAAAAACTTATGAAAGCATTATTAATTCTTTCAGGAG
>JAQVLH010000172.1:0-1387 GCA_028704265.1 Candidatus Nanoarchaeia archaeon | reverse complement strand
AGGAATGGATACAACAACAATCTTATATGAGCTTGTTAAAAAATATTCCTCAAAAGATGTTTTAGCTATTTCATTTGATTATGGTAGTAAACATAATCAATTTGAAATCCAAAAAGCTCTAATGTCTTGTAAAAAATTAAAAGTTCAACATAAAATTGTTGATATCAAATCAGTGTTTGAGCTTTTTAAGTCAGCTCTTTTACTAAAAGGAGAAAAAATTCCTAAAGGGCACTACGAAGATAAATCAATGAAAAAAACAGTTGTCCCTTTTCGTAATGGAATTTTACTTGCCATTGCGACAGGAATTGCTGAATCTAAAAAAATAAAAAAAGTTTATTACGGTGCTCATGGAGGCGACCACGCCATCTATCCAGACTGCAGAAATAGTTTTTTAGAAGCAATGAGTTTAACAGCTAAAGAAGGAACATATGAAAAAATACAAATTGAAGCTCCTTACATGAAACTTGATAAAACTAAAATTTTAAAAAGAGGATTAGAATTAAATGTAAATTATAAATTAACACATACTTGCTACGACCCCGATGAATTTGGAAGGGCTTGTGGTAAGTGTGGAGCTTGCACCGAGCGACTTGAATCTTTTAGTTCTAACAAGGTCAAGGACCCGGTTCTGTATCAATTATAAGAAATTAATGTAACTCCTTGAGATGAAACGAATAACCGGGAATCTCATTAAGTTATAAACAAATCTATGAACGTAAAAAAAATTGAAAAAGCCTGGAAAGGCATTTTAGCGGAAATTGGAGAGAATCCTGAGAGAGAAGGATTGCTTGAAACTCCAAAAAGAATCGCTAAAATGTATAAAGAAATTTTTAGAGGTTATGATTTAGAGCAAGCCCCTAATATCACAACCTTTGAAAATGGACACGATGGAATTATTTACGACAATATGATAATTGACACTGGAGATTTTTATTCAATGTGTGAACATCACTGTGCTCCATTTTTTGGTCAATATTATTTCGGTTATATTCCTGACAAAAAAATAGTAGGTCTTTCAAAAATTGCACGACTTATTGATTATTATGGAGCTAGAATGCAGGTTCAAGAAAGATTAGGAAAAAATGTTGTTGATTATCTTCAAAATATTTTACACCCAAAAGGAATGATTTTAATTCTAAAAGCAAAACATACTTGTAAAAGTATGAGAGGTGTTAAAAAAGATGGTATAATGACAACAGCTATTGTAACAGGAATTTTTCAAAATGATTTAAACGCTCGTCAAGAGTTCTTACAATTAATTAAATAAATATGAAAAACACTTATGGTAAAGAAAAAGTTTTATCAATGGCAGATGCTAAAAATTGGGAGGTATGGGATTCGCCAAAACACACTGAAATTATTTATCAAACATTTCCTGAGTTTACTT
>JAQVLH010000171.1 GCA_028704265.1 Candidatus Nanoarchaeia archaeon | reverse complement strand
TATTAATACTATTTATGAATTAAACAAGAAATATGGTTGGTCTAAATTTATTATTGTTGTTCCAAGTATTGCTATTAGAGAAGGAGTTAATAGTGCTTTGGAAGATATGAAACCCCATTTTAAAGAATTATATGGTAAAAATCTTGTTTCATTTATTTTTGATTCTCAAAAGATTAATCCAGTTATTAATTTTGCTAAAGATGATGATATTAATGTGATGATTATTAATAATCAGGCTTTCAATAGTGATGTTAGAAAAATTCATGATTCTGAAAAAAAAAGTGAGACTGGCATCGCACCTATCGAGTATTTGAAAACTACTAATCCTATTATGATTATTGATGAGCCTCAAACTACTGAAGGTGCAAGGGATGATAATCAAACTAGAAAATATATTCAAGAGTTTAATCCATTATTTATTTTAAGATATTCTGCTACACATCGAGAAAAATATACTATGTTGTATAAGCTTGATGCGGTGGATGCTTTTAACAGAAAGTTAGTCAAAAAAATTGAGGTTAATGGGATCGAAGTTAGTGGTTCTACTGCGACACATGGTTATTTTTTTGTTAAAGAAATTATTATTAGTAAGGGTGCTCCAAAAGCTAGAATTGAGATTGAAAAATCTACTACTAAAAAGAGTACTCATATTATGTCTGAAAAAGATAATGTGTTTGTAAAATATTCTCAACTTGAAGAGTATAATGGTTGGGTTATTGATAAAATTGATGCTATTAAGAAATGTGTAATTGTAAGAACTAGTACTGGCGATAAAACTTTTTTTGAAGGAAAAAAAGAAGGTGATTCTACTAGTTATTATAAGAGAAGGGCACAAATTCAAAAAACTATTGAATCACATTTAGAAAAAGAATTTATTAATTATCCTGAAGGGATAAAAACATTGTCATTGTTTTTTATTGACGAAGTTAAAAAGTATAGGGATTATGATGTGGAAGATACTCAAGGAGAATACGCTAAAATTTTTGTTGAAGAATACAATAAGTTAGTAAAAGAATTTGTGAAAAAAAATCCTCATATGAAAGAGTATTATGATAAAATTGATGTGAACAAAACACATTTGGGATATTTTTCTATTGATAAAACTGGTAAATTAGTTGACCCTAAAGAGTCTGGAAGAGGGGCAGAAAAAAGTTGTAATGATGTGGATGCATTTGAAGAAATTATGAAAAATAAAAAGGGTTTACTGGATGTTGAAAATAATTTTACTCGATTTATTTTTTCACATTCGGCATTAAAAGAAGGCTGGGATAATCCAAATGTTTTTCAAATTTGTATTTTAAGAGATTCTGACACAATTGATTTAAAATTAAGACAAGAAGTTGGAAGAGGATTAAGGCTTTGTGTTAATAAAAATTATGATAGGATTGATAATAGTTTTCAAGGACTTGATTCAAACAAAATAAATATTTTGACTTTAATTGCTAATAATTCTTATGGAGAAACTGCTACAGCCTTACAAGATCAATTTAGAAAAAATTTAAGAAATCGTCCAATTGAATTTACTGAAACTTTTTTGTTATCTCAAAAAATTGGTGGCAAAAATGTTACTCCTGAATTAGCTAAGATTATTCATAATGATTTTTCTAAGAGAGATTATATTGATTTGAAGGATACTTTTACTCAAAAATTTAAAGATGATTTAGATTCAGGCAAATTTGTTTTAGATGATTTATTAAAATCAAATGTTGAAGAAATTAAAACGATTGCACAAAAATTATTAAATAATACAATTGAAATTAAAAACGGTGATAAACAAAAACAAACTGCTAAATTAAATAAAAATAAAATAAATTGTGAATCCTTCAATAAAATTTGGGATCATATAAAAACTAAGAGTTATTATACTGTTAAATTTGATTCTAAAGAATTAATAAAAAAGTCTGTTGCAAAATTAAATGTTGAGCTTAAGGTAAATCCAATTTATTTAGAATCAATAAAAAAGATTTTGAAAGATCATATTGAGAATAATAATTTTGAGTTTGAAGGAAAAGAAGATAGTATTACAATTGAACAAGTTTTTGATTATGTTTCTAAGGATTCTAGATTTGATTTGATACATAAATTAGTTGATAAAACTCGGTTAACAAAAGGCACGATTATTGATATATTAACAAAATTAGATGATGGAAGGTTTGATTTGTTTAAGCAAAATCCTGAAGAGTTTATTGATAATGTTGCAAGAATAGTTAATTTAGAAAAAGCAAAGTTAATTATTGCGAATATTGAATATCATAAATCTGAAGATAAATTGTCAAAATCAATTTTTAAAGAAGTTATTTCAATGAATCCAGATAAGTTCATTGAAACTCCTAATAATCATATTTATGATAAATTAGAGTATGATTCTAAAGATCCTGAAATGTTTATTGGAGAATGGGCGGATAAATTTACTGATCTGAAGGTATTTGCTAAATTGCCTAAGAATGAGTATAATATTGCTACTCCTCTTGAAAATTTTAGTCCTGATTGGTTAATGGTTTTTGATGATAAAAAAGTTACTTATGCTTATTGTATTTTTGAATCAAAGGCAACTAATTTGTCTGATGACCCAAAAAGAAGAAATATTGAGAATATTAAGATTAGTTGTGCAAGAAAACATTTTCAAGCAATCTCAAATAACAAAATAAAATTTGAAGTAGTTAATTCAACAGATACAATATTGTCTGAAGTTGGAATAAAAAGTTGATTTTTTATGAGTGCAAAAGGAAGCGCATTGGATGGCTTAAAAGCCCAAATGAAGACTGTTAAAAGTCCAAATGAAAGACTGCTCGCTGGA